>VEQT01000029.1 GCA_018883065.1 Flavobacterium sp. | reverse complement strand
GCTAAACCCGCCATATCGAGTAAATAATACTGGGCCAATGAGTCGGTAAAATAGTCAAACACAATGCCGTTTAGTGTAGAGGTTGTTGTTTTAGAAAATTTCGTATAACGTACTGAGGTTTCAAACAATTTAATTAGTAAATCGTTGTGTGGGGATTTATTGGTTTTGGTTTTAAGCGCCAAACTCACCAAACTTACTAGCGTTTCTTCCATGTTTTTTACATACTTTTCAGGTAGCTCACCAGCCGTTAAGTAATAACGAAATGCTAATACATCAACAAAAAGTAGGGTGTTGGTTACAATGTGCGAAAAGTTTTTACTGATCACATTGTCATTGGTTTTCACGCGTTCATCAATTATTTTTTCCAATTGACTACTCAATGAACCAGAAGGGATTACTTTGGGTAGCCAACTGAATCCCTGTGGGTGCATTTGGTCATAATAGGCAACCGCCTGGGATACAAACTCAGCTGAATTTCCCAATGGACAACTCAACTGGTATACACCAACTAAGGCATGTAGTAAGGCTAATTTTGAAATTTCATCAGAGAGCCAGTTGTGTAAAGGCAATTTTTCTTGGGTATGAATTGCCACGATATGTCCATAAATAAATCCGGTTTGGCGTATTGCAATATAAAAATCGTCTGCATTTGCCGTAGTCACAGGCACAAGCTTTTCATCCAGAAAATACTTGTCTATCCAACCGGGCGCTGACGGATTTATCATTATAACTATTGTTTAATCAAACCCGAACAGGCAATTCTTCCTCCTGCATTTCCGGTGGGTTGGGTAGTAAAATCATCTGCACCCTGGTGTACAATTAAGCCTTTGCCTAAAATATCTTTGGCTGGATCTCCGCAGCCGATACACCATTCGTTGGTAGAAAAACTCACGGTTCCATTTCCGGCTTCATCAGCGGTAAAGTTGCCAATGTCGCCTTTGTGGTATTCGTTTATTCCCCATTTGCCGTGTTTTTTAAAGGTAGGGTTCCAATGCCCTCCCGCAGAACTGCCATCGGCCGCCGAACAATCTGATTTTTCGTGTATGTGAATCGCGTGTATACCTGTTTTGAGACCGGCTATTTTTGCTACCATAGTCACCACGCCTTTTTTCTCAGTAAAGTTGGCTGAACCACTCACGCTGCTATTACTTTTGGGCTCAAAAACCACGGATAAACTTTTTGATTCACTCGAATTTTTGGTGCCTTTACAAGCTAAAAAAAAGCCAAACGCAACCAAAACAAGTATACTTATCTTTTTCATAGTGATTAAAATTTGAGGTACTAAAGTAGGGATAAAAAAGTTTTGTAAAAACGACACGCTAAATTAAAAACAATACCCATTTTCTTCCACCAATTTACTGGCAATGGTTTCGCGCAAACCCACTACATTGGGCGGATTGGTGTATTTGGTAAAACGCCGCAAGCCCATGAGCATCATGCGTTGTTCGTCGCCGGTTTCAAATGAGACGATGCCTTCTTTTCCTTTGGCGTAAATCTTGTCAACCGCTTGGTACAAATACAATTGTGTCATAGCAATTTGGGCTTGGCAATTTTCGGCACCCAACGTATTGACCAATTTTTCGGTGCGCAACAGCCCCGATTCGGCCATATAAATTTCAATCAAAATATCAGCGGCGGCCAAGACCAATTGTTGTTGGTTTTCCAGCTCGGGACCAAACTTTTGTACCGCGCCACCGGCTACTAAAAGGAAGGCCTTTTTCAGATTTTGCACCAGAACTTTTTCTTCGGCAAATAATACACTGTAATCGGGCACGTCAAATGAGGGAATGCCCAGTAATTCATCGCGCACTTGCATGGCGGGCCCCAATAAATCTATTTGGCCTTTCATTGCTTTTTTGATGAGCATGCCAACACTGAGCATCCGGTTGATCTCGTTGGTGCCTTCGTAAATTCGGGCAATTCGGGCATCACGCCAGGCACTTTCCATGGGTGCATCTTCAGAGAATCCCATACCACCCATTACTTGTATGCCCTCGTCCGCACAGTGTTGTACGTGTTCAGATACGGCTACTTTCAAGATGGAACATTCAATCGCAAATTCTTCAACGGCTTTCAGTTCGGCTGTTTGCTGTGATTCACCTGCTTCCAAACGCAAAGCTATGCGGTCTTCAATGCTTTTCGCTGTGCGATATACAGCACTTTCGCCTACATAACAGTTCATTGCCATTTCGGCCAATTTGTGACGAATGGCGCCAAATTGGGCAATTGCTGTACCAAATTGTTGGCGTTCGTTTGCATATTGCACAGATTTGGTCGTGAGGCGACGTTGGGCATCTAGACAGGCCGCGGCCAATTTGATGCGTCCCACATTGAGTGCATTCATGGCAATTTTAAATCCGCTGCCACGCTCTGATAACATATTTTCTACTGGCACTTTGGTTTCGCTAAAAAATACCTGGCGGGTAGAGGAGGAGCGAATGCCCAATTTGTGTTCTTCTTCATTCATGGAAATGCCATTGGCAGGATCGTTTTCTACAATAAATCCCGTAATGTTTTTGTCGTTTTCAATGCTTGCAAATACTATAAATAAAGAGCAAAAACCGGCATTTGAGATCCACATTTTTTGTCCACTGATTAAATAATGCGTCCCGGCTTCGTTGAGTACCGCCTTGGTTTTTCCCGAATTGGCATCGCTACCGGCATCGGGTTCGGTAAGGCAATAGGCGCCAAACCATTCGCCCGAAGCGAGTTTAGGTACGTATTTTTGTTTTTGCTCCTCCGTTCCATACAACAAAATTGGCATCGTACCAATGCCGGTATGTGCGCCAAAAGCTGTTGAAAACGAGCCCGTGGCCCCCGAAATGTAGTCGCAAACTAAGCAGGTATCCACAAAACCCATACCCAATCCGCCATAGGTTTCGGGTACGGCAATGCTCAAAAATCCCAGTTCGGCGGCCTTGCGCATACAGGATTCGGTGAGTGCAAAATCGCGTTGTTCAAAGCGCAACTTGTGCGGCCAAATTTCTTTGTCTACAAATTCGGATACGGTATCGCGCATTAATTTTTGCTCGTCTGTAAAATCTTCGGGCGTGAAAACCAATTGGCTTTCGGTTTCTTTTACTAGAAACTGCCCACCGCGGGTACTATTCATTTTTTCTTAGTATTTAGTTTAATAAAGAAATTGTGTTTTATTATGTACTTAGATTTTTGTTTCACGTTTCATGTTTTAAATAGTTTCGCATCGCTATAGATCTTAGTATAATTCTCACTACCTGAAACCTGACTCGAGGCGATAACCAACAGATGGAGCGCAGCGGAATAAACTTGAAACCTGAAACTTGAAACCTGAAACCTGAAACCTGAAACTTGAAACTTGAAACCTGAAACCTGAAACTTGAAACTAGAAACTTGAACCCCATCAATACACCTCAAAAACGCCAGCAGTTCCTTGACCTGTTCCTACGCACATGCTTACTAGACCGTATTTATTTCCGCGTCGTTTCATCTCGTCAAACAATTGAACCGACAATTTTGCCCCTGTACACCCCAGTGGATGGCCCAAGGCAATGGCGCCGCCGTTTACGTTTACGATATCAGGATTCATATCCAAACTACGAATCACGGCTAGCGATTGCGCCGCAAAAGCTTCGTTTAGTTCGATTAGTTCAATGTCTTGCAAGGTTAATCCGGCCTGTTGAAGCACTTTGGGAATGGCTTTGATTGGACCGATACCCATTACACGTGGAGCTACTCCTGATGAGGCAATATTGACCAATCGGGCGATGGGTTGCAAATTCAATTCTTTCACCAGTTCCTCACTCATTACCAATACAAAGGCGGCGCCATCACTCATTTGCGAGGAATTACCTGCGGTAACTGATCCTTCAGCTGAAAATACAGGTTTTAGTTTGGACAAGGCTTCCAAACTGGTATCGGCCCGCGGACCTTCGTCGGCCGAAACGGTATAAGTTTTAGTAGCTTTTTTGCCATTTTCGTCCAAATAGGTTTGGGTGATTGAAATGGGCACTAGTTGGTTGGTAAATTTACCTTCTTCTTGCGCTTTCAAGGCATTGCGGTGCGAATTAAACGCAAACTGGTCTTGGTCTTCTCGGCTGATGTTATATTCGTTGGCAACTGCCTCTGCGGTGAGTCCCATGCCCCAATAATAACTTTCGTGTCCTTGTGAAACCAACTCGTAATCGGGAGTGGGTTTATAGCCACCCATCGGAATAAAACTCATGCTCTCGGCACCACCGGCAATGATGCACTGCGCCATGCCCGCTTGAATTTTGGCCGAAGCCATCCCGATGGTTTCAAGTCCCGATGCACAATAACGGTTGACTGTCACGCCAGGCACATCGTCAATTTTGAGTCCCATGAGCGAAATGAGTCGGGCCATATTTAGACCTTGTTCGGCTTCGGGCATGGCATTGCCCACCATCACATCGTCAATGCGCGTTTTGTCAAAATCAGGCAAGTCTCGCAATAAATGTGCTATGGTTTCGGCAGCCAACTCATCGGGCCGTTTAAATCGAAACACCCCTTTGGGTGCTTTTCCCACGGCAGTTCGGTAGGCTTTTACAATATAGGCTGTTTTCATAGTGTCTACTATTATGTATTTTGTACTAATCTATTTTATTTAAAAAAAATCAACAATCAAAAATCAACAATCGTCAATTTCTTAGTGGTTTTCCCGTTGTGAGCATATGCTGAATCCGTTCTAAGGTTTTGCGTTCGGTACACAAACTCAAAAAAGCTTCGCGTTCCAAATCGAGTAGGTAACGCTCACTCACCAAAGTAGGTTCTGACAAATCGCCACCGGCCATAACATAGGCCAATTTATTGGCTATTTTTTTGTCGTGTTCAGAGATGTAATTTCCTTGTTTCATTTGGTCGGTTCCCACATAAAACATACCCAGGGCTTGTTTACCCAATACCTTGATGTCTTTTCTTTCTATGGGTTGTGTATAGCCACGCTCGGCCAAGAGTAAGGCTTGTTTTTTGGCTTCTGCCAATTGCAATTGCTTGTTTACGACCACCAAATCTTTCCCCTTTTGCAAAATGCCCGTATCAAACGCCTCGAAGGCCGAGGTAGCCACTTTGGCCATGGCAATCGTGAGAAAATACTCTTGTAAGGTGTTCAATTCGACGTCGTTTTTTCGGTATAAATCGGACGCACGCAAGGTCATTTCTTTGGTTCCGGCTCCACCGGGAATTACGCCCACACCAAATTCAACCAAGCCAATGTAGGTCTCGGCCGCAGCCACAACTTTATCGGCATGCATACTCATTTCGCAGGCGCCACCAAATGCAAATCCGTGTGGGGCAACTACCACCGGAATGCTCGAATAGCGCACGCGCATCATGGCATTTTGAAAGAGGCGAATGGCAGCATTGAGTTCTTCATATTCTTGCTCCACAGCCATCATGAATATCATGCCAATGTTGGCTCCTACCGAAAAATTGGGCGCTTGGTTGCCGATTACTAATCCTTCGTATTCATTTTCGGCCAAATCAATTGCTTTGTTGATGCCTTGCAAGACATCGCCGCCGATGGTGTTCATTTTAGAGTGAAATTCCAAATTCAGGATGCCGTCGCCCAAATGCTGAATGCTGGCACCACTATTTTTCCAGATGGTTTGCGTGTCGCGAATGGTCGACAACAACAAAAATCCTTCTTGTCCAGGAATCGGTTTGTAGGAGTTTGATGCAGCATCAAAGTAGCCATTTTTTCCATTTTGAATTTGGTAAAACTGGTTAATGCCTTTTTGTTTCCAATCCCTAACCCAAGTAGCTAAAGCAAATCCTTGGGATTCGATTAATTGAACACCTGCCTCAAACCCGATGGCATCCCAGATTTCAAACGGCCCATGTTCCCATCCAAAACCGGCTTTCATGGCTTCGTCTATTTGATAATACTGATCAGCAATTTCAGGTATGCGATTCGCCACGTAGGCAAATAATCCGGCAAAACTTCTGCGGTAAAATTCACCCGCTTTGTCGGTTCCTTTGAGCAAGACGGCAAAACGATCAATAACTTGCGGAATGGTTTTGGTTGATTCTAAGGTGGCAAAGTTTGCTTTTTTGCTGGGTTTGTAGGTCAAGGTTATCAAGTCGAGTGCTTGAATGCCTTCGGATGTTTTTTTGTAAAATCCTTGTCCAGACTTGCTGCCTAGCCAGTTTTGATCAACCATATGTTGAATGAAATCGGGCAATTTGAACAATTCATGTGCCTCGTCATTTGGGCAATTTTCATAAATGCCATTCGCCACATGAACTAAAGTATCGAGTCCCACTAAATCAACCGTGCGAAAGGTTGCCGATTTCGGTCTTCCAATTACTGGGCCAGTGAGTTTGTCTACTTCTTCAACCGTCAAACCCAATTCATTTACCAAATGAAACAAACTTTGAATCCCATAAATCCCAATGCGGTTGCCAATGAAGGCCGGCGTATCTTTGGCCACTACGGCTGTTTTTCCCAAATAGCGTTGGCCGTAATCGCTTAAAAATTCAAGTACTTCTGGGGAAGTGCGTGGGCCTGGAATAATTTCAAATAAGTTGAGATAGCGTGCCGGATTGAAAAAGTGCGTGCCACAAAAGTGCTGTTGAAAATCAGCTGAACGGCCTTCGCTCATAAACGAAATGGGAATTCCAGAGGTATTAGAAGTGATAAGCGTGCCCGGTTTTCGGTGTTTTTCTATCGCTTCAAAAACTGATTTTTTGATGTCCAATCGTTCCACAACTACTTCAATGATCCAATCGACTTCGGCCAATTTAGGCAAATCATCAGCTGTATTTCCGGTTTGTATGCGAGTGGAAAAAGCTGTCGAATAAATAGGAGAGGGCTTTGATTTTAAAGCTTTAGCAAGATTGTCGGTGGCAATTCGGTTGCGTACAATTGGGCTTTCTAGTGTTAGTCCTTTTTGTTTTTCAGCTGGGGTAAGTTCTTGCGGAAGTACATCCAATAGTAGTACTTCAACGCCAATATTAGCAAAATGACAGGCAATACCCGATCCCATGATGCCCGACCCTATGACAGCGACTTTGTTGATGTTTCGTTTCATCGTCTTGTGGAGATTAAAATATTTTTTTATCTGTAATTAATTGATTGATTGTTTCGGTCACTTCAAAAAAATGATTCAATTTTTCAGCCGAAATCGCTGATTTAATTACCTCATTAAATTGAATCACTGTGTTTTTTGACAACTCTCTTTTTTCTTTACCCAGTTCAGTTAATGCATACAATACGCCACGGCCATCAGTTGGATTTTTGTGTTTGGTAATGAGTCCTTTTTCAGATAGGGTTTTTAAGGTGCGGGTTAAACTGGTAGCTTCCATGCCCATTCGGGCGCTAATTTCGGTAGCGGGTGTGCCTTGATCTTTTTCAATACTCAATAAGGCAAATCCAATAGCCATCGTCCCTTCATAATTTGCAGCCTGTTCATTATACAAACGGGCTACGGCTTGCCAAGTTGTGCGAAGGGTATAGTCGATGGTTTGGTCTTTCATGAGGCTGAATTTGTAAGCCAAATGTAAGACAATAAATACTATGCACGCATAGTAATTATGTTAAATTTTAGTTTAAAAAAAACTGCCCAAAAGAACAGTTTTATATAAACAAATACGTTATCAGCTGTAAATTTTTTGGTAGAGGTGTTTATACTTCTCCAAAATTATTTTGCGTCGTAATTTCAACGTAGGGGTGAGGTGACCGTCTTTTATCGACCACAATTCGGGAGTTAATTCATATCGTTTGATGCGTTCCCAAGTGCCAAATTTTTCATTTAATGCAGTAATTTCCTCTTGTATTCGATCAAGAACTTGTGTGTTTTCAATCAAAGCTTGGTTTGAATCACCCAACGAAATCTGGTGCAGCTTGGCCCATTCGCGTACAAAATCAAAATTAGGTTGAATGAAGGCTGCGGGCATTTTTTCGCCATCGCCAATCACCATAATTTGCTCAATAAATCGTGATTGTTTCATGGCATTTTCCAAAAGCTGAGGAGCAATGTACTTTCCGCCTGACGTTTTAAACATTTCTTTTTTTCGATCGGTAATTTTTAAAAAACCATCGGCATCAAATTCGCCAATATCGCCAGTATGAAAATAGCCGTTTTGAATGGCTTCGGCCGTTTTTTCAGGATCTTTATAATAACCCATCATAATGTTAGATCCTTTGCAAACTATTTCGCCATCTTCGGCAATTTTAACTTCTACATTTTGAATCGGTTTTCCTACGGTTCCTACCCGAAACAAATAATTCCGTGTGTCATTGACCGTGATTACCGGGGAAGTTTCGGTCAGTCCATATCCTTCCATTATAGGAATTTCGGCTGCGGCAAAAATTCGTGCCAATCGAGGTTGCAAAGCAGCACTCCCTGAAACAATTAAATCAAGTTCTCCGCCTAATCCTTCTTTCCATTTGCTGAAAATGAGTTTACGCGCCCATTTAAGTTGCCATTCATACCAAGCACCATTGGCTCCATAGGGCTCGTAGCGCAAGCCCAAATTGATGGCCCAAAAGAAAAGTGCTTTTTTAATGCCACTGAGTTCAGCGCCTTTGGCATATATTTTATCGTAGACTTTTTCAATTAAGCGCGGAACGGCGCTCATTACATTGGGTTTTACTTCTTTTATGTTGTCTCCTATTTTTTCTATCGACTCTCCAAAATAGACTGAAACGCCGTAACACTGGTAGAGATACAAGATAAATCGTTCAAAAATATGGCAAACAGGCAAGAAACTCAGCGCTCTAGAGTTTCCAGCTTCAAATGGAATACGGGGAGCGCTGTCCATCAAATTGGAGACAATATTGTGGTGCGACAACATCACGCCTTTTGGTTGTCCTGTGGTGCCTGAGGTATATATAATAGTAGCTAAATCTTCTGGTTTCACACTATTTTTACGATCTTCTACCACGTCTTGATTGGCTATATCGGCGCCCAATTCAAGCAAACCTACCCAATTAGAGCATCCTTCAATTTCATTAAATGAAAACACCTGCTTGAGCAAAGGCGTTTGTGCTTTGATGCGCATTACTTTTTCATAGACTTCTTGGTCAGAAACAAAACAATAAATCGATTCAGAGTGATTTAAAATATACGCATAGTCATCTTCCGAAATGGTTGGGTAGATTGGCACATTCTGAGCTCCCGTTTGTAGAATTCCTGTATCTAAAATGTTCCACTCTGTTCGGTTATTGGAAGATATGAGGGCGATTTTATCGTTTTTTTGAACCCCCATGCGAATGAATGCCCGTGAGATGGCATTGGCTTTATCGATAAATTCTTGGGTTGATGTTTTTTCCCATTGCTCGTTGTATTTAGTTACAAATGCATCAGCAATGGGATAATTTGCTAATTGATAATAAGGGAAATCAAACAAGCGTGTAGGTGTAATCATAGGGTGGTTTTTAGAGTCATGCAAATTAATTAAAATATCCTAAAAAGCCAATACAAATTATAACAGTTGTACTAAATTAATACCAACAAGTTCGGCTTGTTTTATTTTAATTGGTAATTTTGGCATTCTATTTTTGGTCTATGAAAAAACATTTGCGCCTTAATGAATATAAGGTTTTGGGCTACCGTTTAGCCTTGGCCTATCTTTTTTATTTTATTGCTCGGGTACTTTTTTATTGGTTTAATGCCAATTTACTGAAAGTAGATTCAATCGCTGATTTTTTTGCACTTTCCTATTACGGACTTGCCTTTGATACCACCGCCATTTTGTACGTCAATTTGTTGTTTATACTCGGATCAGTTTTGCCACTGTACAACAACACGACACAGCGCTATCAAAAAGGCTTGTTTTATCTGTATTTCGGCACCAATTTACTGGCTTATGCGACCAATTTTATTGATTTTATCTACTACCAATACACCTATGCCCGCACTACTATAGTTGCCTTGGCTGTAGTGGAGCACGAAACCAATAAAGCCACTTTGTTTTTGAGTTTTTTGGTCGATTTTTGGTATGTGTTTTTGTTGTTTTTTATGGTCGCAATTTTGTGGATATACTTGTACAAAAAAGTCACAATCCCCTATGAACGGCCACTTAAAAAACCACATTATTTTGGTTTCTCGGCTGTGAGTTTTTTGATTGTAGTGGCCCTGATTATTGGGGGAATTCGTGGCGGAGATTTTAGCAAATCCACACGTCCCATCAATATTTTGGATGCCAGTAAACACGTCAAAAATCAGGTGCATGCCGATGTGGTCTTAAATACTCCCTTTGCCATAATCCGCACACTTTTTAGCAACAGTTTTATCAAAACCAAGTATGCAGGTGTAACTGATGCAGTGATTGCTCAAAAAGTTAAACCTATCAAGCAGTACCAGAACAATCCACCTACCAAACCCAATATTGTGGTGTTTATTTTGGAAAGTTATGGCCGGGAATATTCGGGTGCCTTCAATGGTAATTTGAAAATACCGGGCTACAAAAGCCATACCCCTTTTATCGATTCGTTGGCGCAGCACAGTTTGATTTTTCGCAATGCCTACGCCAATGGACGTCAATCCATTCACGGTATGTCGTCGATATTGGCTGGAATACCCTCATTCAAAGACGCCTTTACTTCGTCGCCCTATCCCAAGCAAAAAATTGAATCCCTAGTGTCTACCTTAGAAGGAATTGGCTACCAAACCTCTTTTTTTCATGGCGCTGCCAACGGTTCTATGGGATTTCAGGGCTTTGGTAATATTTTGGGTATTGATTCCTATTATGGTCGCACCGAATTTAATGACGATTCGCAGTTTGATGGCTTTTGGGGCATCTGGGATGAGCCGTTTTTTCAGTTCATGAAACGTACGATTGATACCCAAAAAACACCTTTTTTCTCGACTATTTTTACGATTTCTTCACATGAGCCGTACATCATTCCCGATAAATATAAAAGCCGTTTTAAAGAAGGTGAATTGGTGATGCACAAATGCGTTGAATATACCGATTATGCCTTGCAGCAGTTTTTCAAATCGGCTCAAAAAGAACCCTGGTTTGCCAATACGATTTTTGTTTTTGTCGCCGATCACGGCAATCAAACCTACTACAAAGAATACCAAAAACCCATTCAGCGCTTTGCCGTGCCCATTTTATTTTATAAACCCAACAGCAACTATGTGGGCGTGAATGACGATTGGGCACAACAGATTGATATTTATCCTACTTTGTTGGATATGATTGGATATCCCAAACCTTTCAGAAGCTGGGGCCGCAGTTTGTTGGACAAATCAACCGAGCCATTTGTGATTAATTCTACAGGTACGATTTATCAGTTTGCAAAAGGCAACTACATTTGCACCTTTGACGGACAAAATGTTTTGGGTTTTTATGCTAAGCAAGACAAAGGCTTGTCAAACAATTTAATTGGGAAACGCACTCCCGAAATGAATGAACTTGAATTACACTGCAAAGCCTTTATTCAAGACTATATGCAACGCATTGTAGATAAAAAAATGTATGCGAATTAATACGATTATGATGAAAACAACACACAAAAAAATTGGGTTATATAGTATAGGAGTTTTGCTCTTATTTGCTGTTGGCAAGTATGTTTATGACATGCACATCAACCACAATTTTGAGGTAATTAGCGAAGGGAAAGTATATAAATCGGGGGTAATTCCGCCCGATGAGATTGCCGATTACGTGGCCAAATACCACATCAAATCGATCATTGATTTGCGTATGCCCGGCACGAATGATTTGCTGTTGAATCCAGAAAAACCCGGAGAATTACAGGCCGAACGCGAGGCGGTCGCCAAAATTAAGGGTGTAAATTATTATCCCAATCCTTCGGAGCAAGTGCCAAACGGTAAAAATATTGCGGTATTTAGGTCCATATTAGACAACAAAGCCAATTATCCTGTTTTAATTCACTGCTACCACGGTACGGGTAGAGCCGAATTGTACTCGGCTATTTACCGTATGGAGTACGAGAATTTCACCAACGAAGAAGCCCGAAATGGCGTACGAACAATGGTGAAATTCAGTTCGTTTGATGATGGAAAACCGAAAGGCGAATATTTGAAAGCCTACAAAACAAGAAAGCAGTTGGAAGGAAAGTAATAGTAAGATTACAAAAGAAAAAGCCGTTTTGAGTTAATCAGAACGGCTTTTTACATTTAAGATTGATGTTTCTCCACCCATTTTCTGGCATTCACAAAAGCCTCGATCCACGGAGAAACTTCGTCGGTTCGGTCTTTTGGGTAATGCGCCCAATTCCAAGGGAAAGTAGAACGTTCAATGTGTGGCATCATTACCAAATGTCGTCCAGATTTGTCACATAACATAGCCGTATTGTAATCGGATCCGTTTGGATTGGCCGGGTAGGAGTTGTAACCATATTTTCCTACAATTTGGTATTGGTCTTCGGCATATGGCAAATGGAATTTTCCTTCGCCATGCGAAATCCATACGCCCAAAGTACTTCCCGCTAACGAATGCAACATCACCGAATTGTTTTCTTGAATGGTTACCGACGTAAAATTGCTTTCGTGTTTGTGGCTGTCGTTGTGCTTCATTTTTCCGTGAATTTCATGCTCTGGGTTGATCACTTCAAGTTCCATAAACAACTGACAACCGTTGCAAATCCCTACTGACAATGTATCTTCTCGTTTGAAGAAGTTGCTCAAGGCGGTTTTGGCTTTTTCGTTGTACAAGAATGCACCGGCCCACCCCTTGGCGCTTCCCAAAACATCCGAGTTCGAGAAACCTCCCACGGCGCCAATGAATTGTACATCTTCTAAGTTTTCACGTCCCGAAATCAAGTCGGTCATGTGAATGTCTTTTACTTCAAATCCGGCTAGATACATGGCATTGGCCATTTCACGTTCGGAGTTGCTTCCTTTTTCGCGAATTATGGCTGCTTTTGGTTTTTGAGCTGGAGTAAGTGCCGTATTGAGTATTGGATTTTTTCCGTCAAAATGTGCCGGAAAAGTAAACTGCAAGGCTTGGTTTTTATAATTGCTAAAGCGCTCTTGGGCTTTGTTTTGTTGGGTTTGTTTTTGGTCCAATAAATACGAGGTTTCAAACCAAGTATCGCGCAATTGAGCTATTGACAAGGAATGTGTGCCAAATTTCAAATAAGGACTTGAGGTAACCGTTCCAATTTTATGGTGTTGTACTATTTCAAATAGTACTTCAAAGGCGGCATCGTCTTTGGCTTGAATCACCACGCCAATATTTTCAGCAAACAATAGTTTTACCAAATCGGTTTCAGCAATTGAGCTGAAGTCCAGTTGGGCTCCCAATTGGGTGTCGGCAAAGCAAAGTTCCAATAGGGTAGTAATCAATCCACCGCTACCAATATCGTGTCCGGCCAAAATTTGACCTTGTGAAATTGCTTGCTGAATAGTTTGAAAAGCTTGGGCAAAAAATGCCGGATTTTGTATGGTTGGCGTCGCGTCACCAATTTTATTTTGGGTTTGTGCAAAGGAACTTCCACCTAATTGATGACTGTCTTGAGATAAATTAATATAATAAATACTGCCACCATTTTGTTGCAAAACAGGTTCAATCACTTGTGTAATATCCGTGCAGTTTCCTGCTGCCGAGATGATTACAGTTCCCGGAGCCAAAACATCGCCTTCGGGGTATTTTTGTTTCATAGATAAGGAATCCTTACCTGTAGGAATGTTGATGCCCAAGGCAATCGCAAACTCCGAACAGCTTTCTACCGCAGCATACAATCGGGCATCTTCGCCTTCGTTTTTGCAAGGCCACATCCAGTTGGCCGACAGCGATACACCCGCTAAACCATTGTGAATCGGCGCCCACACCAAGTTAGTTAAGGCTTCACCAATCGCATTTTTACTACCAGCTACCGGATCAATCAAAGCCGAAATAGGGGCGTGACCAATTGAAGTGGCTACCCCTTCTTTGCCTGCATAATCCAAGGCCATTACGCCTACATTATTTAGTGGAAGTTGCAAAGGTCCCACACATTGTTGTTTGGCCACTTTTCCACCCACGCAACGATCAACTTTATTGGTAAGCCAATCTTTACACGCCACAGCTTCTATACGTAATACGTGCTTAATATAATTTTCTAATTCTTCTTGTTGATAGGCAATTGGGCTATATTTTCGGGTTATGGTTTGGTCGTGCATCACCAATTTTGGAGAACTGCCAAACATATCTTCTAAAGCCAAATCCATTGGTTTATCTCCTGTTTTTGCTGATTCAAAAGTGAAGCGATGATTTTGGGTTACTTCACCCACTTCGTACATCGGAGCACGTTCACGGCTGGCAATTTGATGCAACAAATCCAAATCTTTTTGACCAATTACCAAACCCATGCGTTCTTGCGATTCGTTGCCAATAATTTCTTTAGCAGATAAGGTGGGATCGCCAATCGGCAATTGATCGAGGTTGATGTGTCCACCAGTTTCTTCAATCAATTCGGATAAGCAATTCAAATGACCACCAGCTCCGTGATCGTGTATCGAAACAATGGGGTTGTGGTCGCTTTCGACCAATCCACGAATGGCATTGGCCGCTCGTTTTTGCATTTCGGGATTCGAACGCTGAATGGCATTCAATTCAATTCCTGAACTAAAGGCGCCTGTATCGGCAGAAGATACTGCAGCTCCTCCCATTCCGATTCGGTAGTTATCGCCACCCAAAATTACGATGGCATCACCAGCTTGTGGTTTTTGTTTGATGGATTGATTTAATTTGCCATAGCCAATTCCGCCGGCTTGCATAATTACTTTGTCGAAGCCCAATTTGCGTGCGTGAGCCAAGGTTGCTTCGGTGTGTTCATCGTATTCAAAGGTTAAAATTGATCCGCAAATGAGCGGTTGACCAAATTTATTGCCAAAATCTGAGGCGCCGTTTGAGGCCTTGATCAAAATATCCATAGGCGTTTGGTACAGCCACTTGCGTGCCGGCATGGCTTGTTCCCAAGGTTGGGATTCGCCTTGCAAACGCGAATATGCGGTCATATATATCGCTGTACCGGCCAAAGGCAACGATCCTTGACCACCGGCCAAACGGTCGCGAATTTCTCCACCCGATCCGGTTGCAGCGCCATTAAAGGGTTCTACGGTAGTGGGAAAATTATGCGTTTCGGCTTTTAAGGAAATCACCGAATTAAATTCTTTCGTTTCGTAAAAATCAGCTTTTTCTGGGCTTTTGGGTGCAAATTGTGTGACGCGCGGGCCTTTGATAAAAGCTACATTGTCTTTATAGGCCGATACAATTTCGTTGGGATGTTGCGCAGAAGTCGCTTTGATGAGTTTAAATAACGATTGTTCTTTAGTTTCGCCATCTATTACAAATGTTCCGTTAAAAATCTTGTGGCGGCAGTGTTCTGAATTCACTTGTGAAAATCCAAACACTTCAGAATCAGTAAGTTTTCGACCTATTTTGGCCGCTACGCCATTTAAATAATCCACTTCTTCGGTACTTAGTGATAGGCCTTCAGTTTGGTTAAACTGAGCAATATCATCTATATAAAGTATGGGTTCGGGTGAAATGGCAATGGTGAAAATATTTTGATCGATAGCCGAATATTTTTGCAGCAACATCGGATCAAAATCCACAAAATCACTTGAAACTTGCGTAAATTCTTCAATGCGTTCGATGCCTTGAATGCCCATGTTTTGGGTAATTTCAACAGCATTGGTGCTCCATGGCGTAATCATGGTGGCCCGTGGACCTACAAAAAAATCCGCGAGAACGGATTTGGGTTGTTGAGTGGTTGGGTCTAAAAGCAATTGGGCTTGAAAAAGCCAATTTAATTTACTGGTGGTTTCTGCCGAAAATTCCATTTGCGTAGCGACTGCAAATACGGTTTTACTTTCGTTCCCGAAGAAATAAATCATGTGTTGGTTTTTTGATTCGCTATTTTTTTTTAAAGACAGCTAAATAAGTTGTTGTGTGCGCAAATTTAATTCAAAATTCGGCAAGGCACAACCGGCAGTTATTAAAGGTTATAAACAATTAATCGGGAAAATCGGCGGCAATGTATGCGCCCAAATCGGGTGCTGTAGCCGTACTGCGTGCGTTGCCGCGGATGTCAAATCCAATCAAATACAACAAATTACCTTTTTGAAAAGCGCCCGAACTGGAATCGATATTTAACTGATTGGTGTACAAATCAAAAAATTTGGGGTCACTGTTTTTGATATTTCCATTTTGCTCCAAGCGAATGAAGTTGTAGTTTTCATTGGTAGCCAAGATTGTCCCTGCGTCTCTAAATTTGATTAAGCAATGTTGAAAATTTGTGTTGAAGGCCACATCGGGATGATCAGGAGCTTTATCCAAATACAAGCTAATTGCATTTTGGCTGTAGATGATGCTGTTTTTGAATTCGGCATGGGTGAGTGGAACAGGAGTTATCGATTGGTCACTATTTTCTTGGTAATTACTGAGTGACACTGCAAATTGACGTGTGCTACTCCAGTTGTTGTTGATGGTGGCATGGGTAAAATCATAACTTCCTCCTACGGCTGCCAAACAGGCTTGCCCGGCATAATTGATTACCGTATTGGTGCTGTTTATGGTGGCGTTTCGGCCTAAAATCCCCACATTAGTATGGTTGTAAATTTGCGAATTATGTAAACCCAAGTTGCTGTTTTCGACTAATAGTCCTACGGTCGCATTTTTGATGGTAGCGTGGTTGATGGTACTAGTACTTCCAGAACGCAACCAAATAGTGCCCCATTGGCCTGGTACATCTGAGAATAGGGGTTCTAAGCGATCGCCTTCAAAAATGACTTCGTTAGCCAACGGATTGGCAGGATCTTGTGAAGGTGTACCATTGATTTGCAAACTCGAGCCGGGTTGTGCAATTAAGCCCGATTCGGCATGGAAATGCACCCGTGCACCGGCATTGATGGTGAGCGTTTTGCCACTAGGTATCCCAGCGTAGCCATAAACCACGTAGGGTTTTTGGTTGGTAAATAAAAATTCATTTCCGTGATTGGGATCGTTTTCATCGAGCTCAAAACCGTTGACGCGCACTTCGGCACCGGTTTCGTCAAGACCCAATAAGAGCGATTCTTTGCTGCCGTCGGCAAATTTTTTGGGATATAAAAATATGGCGTCTTGGATAAGCGTGACCAAATTTACTTTTTGCAAATTGGATCCGCCGTCAAACAATATTTCGTCAGTATATAAAAATTGGGTTTGATTTTGAGCTGCATATTGGGCTATATCTACCGTAGTTTCAATAAACACAAACAAGCTATCATTGGCCAGTAATTCTATATTTGAGAATTGTTTTCCTTCGCCAATGCCATCGCCATTTTCATCAAGTCCAGTTAATCCGTCTACCATCATGCGGTATTTGGAATCGCTTTTAGCCATACGAATACTAGGAATAGTAATGTCGTTGCTACTTCTATTATAAACTTTCAGGCGGTAAGTGCTTGATCCAATAGTACTGAAAACCGTATCCAAATAAATGGTGTCTTTCGAAAAGGCAAGTGTTCCGTTGCTTGGAACTGTCTCAAAATCTTTGCGACAAGAAGTAAGGGAAAGGAGTGCAATACTGAAAAATAAAAGGAGTGCGCTGCGCATGAAAAAATGTTTTGGTAAAAATAGGGATTAAATTGAGAAAGGCAAGAAGGGATTTGTTTCAAGTTTAAGGTTTCAAGTTTATTCCGCTGCGCTCCATAAGTCGGCTATCCTCTAAAGTCAGGTTTTAATTATTAGGTTTCAGGTTTAAAGATACAAGTTTTCAATAAATTCGCTCTTCTAAAGGGCTATTGATATTGCATAACATAGTATAATTCTATCAACCTGAAACTTGAAACTTGAAACCTGAAACCTGAAACAAAATCACCTATCCTAACTCAGTTACCTTTACTTTTATTATGTTAGTTAACTCTAAACTAATTCCCCTAAATTTGCCCAAAATTTTACATATGGAGTTTAATAAACAACAGATTTTAGATTGGTGCAATTCATTTGCGTCCCAAACACTCATGGGTACGTTAAATATAGAATATACAGATGCTGGTCCTGATTTTTTGGTGGCTACAATGCCCGTAAATCCCAGTGTGCATCAACCCATGGGATTGTTGCACGGCGGAGCTTCAGTGGCCTTGGCCGAAAGTGTGGGTAGTGCCGCTTCGATGTTGTTTGTCAATCCTGAAAAATCAGAGGTGAGAGGCATTGAAATCTCAGCCAATCACGTGCGGGCCAAACGAGAAGGAATGGTAACCGCTACCGCTCGAATTATGCATCAAGGACGTTCGGTGCATTTGTGGGAGATAAAAATCACTGACGAGTCTGGCAAACTCATTTCCATTTGCAAATTGACCAACATGGTCTTGCCCAAAAAAGGATAAGATGAATGCACTTTTGGATCAAGTAGCACAGCATTACAAGCAGCAGTTGCCGTTTGTGGTTTTTCGTAAACCGAATACTAACAAGGTAAAAGCCTATTTACAATTGGATGCTACCAAGAATACAACCGCTGATTTTCAAACGGCGGGTTTTGTATTTGCTGCTTTTAATGGATCTTCAAATTATTGCATTCCGATGCAAGCAGCCCATGTATTTCACGCTGATATTGAACCACAAACAGCACCTTTATTTTCGGTTGATAATTCTTTTGCTGCTGCAGCTAAAATTGATTTTGAAACGCTTGTCGGCAAAGCTATTTCGAGCATACAAGCTGGTCATTTTGAAAAAGTAGTGCTGTCACGCAAGGAAGTTTTATCATTAACATTTGTAGATCTAAAAGCCCTAATTACCCGATTGTTTTCGTTGTATCCCACAGCTTTTTGTTACACTTGGTTTCACCCCGAAACCGGTTTGTGGATGGGAGCAAGTCCCGAGCAATTGATTAAAATAGAAGCCCATTCCATACATACCATGGCTCTAGCGGGCACCCAAAAATTTACCGAGAATCCAAATTGGGGCGCAAAAGAACAACTGGAACAGCAAGTGGTTACCGATTACTTGGTGCAGCAGCTTCAACCATTTTGTGCAAGCCTTAAATTAAATGGTCCCTACACCCAGCAAGCAGGATTCTTACTTCACCTCAAAACCGAAATCAGTGGTCAGTTGCATGCTGGTTTTTCATTGCAAAATTTATTGCAATCGTTACACCCAACCCCTGCTGTATGTGGTATGCCCAAAGACGATGCCTTGCAATTTATTGGGCAAGAAGAAGGCTATGACCGGGAATTTTACAGCGGCTTTATGGGTGAAATTCAACCGAATAATCAAGTCGATTTATTTGTTAATTTGCGCTGCATGAAATGGGTAACTAACCAGGCGCACCTTTATGTTGGTTGTGGCATTACCAAAGACAGCCAAGCCGAATTGGAATTTGCCGAAACCGTCCACAAAACGCAAACCATGAAACAAGTATTCGCGTACTAAATATATTATGATGAAAGTAGATATACTCGCCTTTGGTGCACATCCCGACGATGTTGAATTGGGTTGTGGTGGCACCTTGGCCAAAGAAGTTTCTTTAGGAAAAAAAGTTGCCATTATTGATCTTACCCGTGGCGAATTGGGCACGCGGGGATCCGTGCCCATTCGAGATGCCGAGTCCCAAAAAGGTGCCGAAGCTTTGGGTGTTGCCTTGCGTGAGAATTTGAATTTTCGCGATGGATTTTTTATAAATGATGAAGCGCATCAACTGGAAGTAATCAAAATGATACGCAAGTACCAACCGGAAATGGTGTTGTGCAATGCGATCAAGGACCGCCACATCGACCACGAAAAAGGCAGTAAATTGGTTTCGGATGCTTGTTTTTTGTCGGGTTTAACTAAAATACAAACCGAGTACAATGGGCAAGCACAGGCGGCTTGGCGACCTAAACGCGTGTACCATTACATTCAATGGGAAAACATTGAGCCTGATTTTGCAGTAGATATAAGTGGATTTATGAATCAAAAAACAGCTGCTGTGCAGGCCTATTCCTCGCAGTTTTTTAATCCAAACACCATTGAACCGGAAACGCCAATTTCATCGGTAAATTTTATTGATAGTATTACGTATCGCGCACGTGATTTGGGCCGATTGATAGGCGTAGATCACGCAGAAGGCTTTACCGTTGAAAGGTGTTTGGCCGTCAATAGTTTAGCCGATTTGAAGTAAAAATCTGAATTTTTTCTTTGTTTACTCAAAAGATTTACAATACATTTGCGCACGTTAAAATGGTGGTTGTAGCTCAGCTGGTTAGAGTAGCGGTTTGTGGTGCCGCGGGTCGCCGGTTCGAACCCGGTCAGCCACCCAGGATTTCAAAAGCTCCAAGTTTTCTTGGGGCTTTTTGTTTTTACAGTTGTCAGTTCTCGGTTGTCAGTTGTCCGTTGTCCGTTATCCGTTTTCGGTTTTGGAGTTATTAAGAACTTAGATGTGGATTTTGAAAATTTGAAAATTTGGTCCTAAAACGTTGGGAATAAGTTATTGGGATTTTTTAATTCGTGCATTCGTGTCAAAAAAAACTATAATATTAATGTACGACTAATAAATGCAGGATCTTTGACGATTCTTAGAATTTCATTTTAACCGATAACCGACAACCGACTACAATTCCAGACAACAGACTAACAGATGAGAGATAAGAAACGGTTCTAAGAAAATCCAAATCAAAAATCAAAAATCAAAAATCAAAAATCAACAATCGACAATCGTTATTCGTTAATCAATTCTTATCCACCTTCAATTTCTCATTTCTATTTGCTATTTCCCAGGCAATAGCAAAAGCCAATTGGGTGCGTTTGGCCAGTGCGTCAAATTCAATTTTATCAACTTCGTCTGAGGCTTGGTGGTAATCGGCGTGCACGCCATTAAATAAAAACACCGAGGGAATGTTGTGTTTGGCAAAATTATAATGATCAGAACGGTAATAAAAACGGTTGGGATCGTTCTTGTCGTTAAAGGTGTAATCGATGTTGGTGTTTATATAGTCGGCATTTGCTTTTTCGCAGATGGCATGTAAATCGGAGGAAAGGTAATCGGAACCAATTAAATAAATGTAGTCGTTGGAGTTGGCGTGTTTTTCATCACGACGGCCAATCATGTCTATGTTTACGTCGGCAACGGTGTTGGCCAATGGAAATAACGGATTTTCAGAATAATAACGCGAACCATGCAAGCCGTGTTCTTCGCCGGTTACGTGTAAAAACAAAATGGAACGTTTAGGTCCATGTCCTGCAGCCTTGGCAAGTTGAAAAGCTTGTGCTATTTCAAGTAAAGCTACGGTACCCGAACCGTCGTCGTCGGCCCCGTTGTATATTTCGCCATTTTTCATACCCACATGATCGTAATGTGCCGAGACCACTACAATTTCATCTGGTTTTTCGGAGCCTTTAATAAAGGCCCATATGTTCTCTGAATCGGGTAGATTCTCGTTTCGTTTGGCATTAAGAAAGCCAGCAGGAACTGCTTGATAATAGGAATTTGTGCCTGTAGGAAATGGAATTTTATTTTGTTGATATTGACCAATGAGGTAGTTTCCGGCTTTTTTTTGTCCAGCACTGCCCGTTTCTCGTCCTTCCATTTCATCTGAAGCCACAACCAACAAATGGGTTTTGAGGTCTTTTGCTGTAATCGAATTGAGGTAGGGAATTAGTGATTTGTTTGGTTTTTTGGTTTTTTGACTTTGTGCAGTGTAAACAAGGCCAACAAGCAAGAAAAGATAAAGTGTATTGCGCACGGGAAATAAAATTTGATTCAGGCACTAAAGTACTTATTTTAGTCGTAAACCAAAGCGAATTGAGTTGATTTAGTCTTATTTTTACGCCAAAATTTTAGCTATGCAATCAACCGAAATAACTGTAGAAGGGTATTTGGCCAGTTTACCCGATGATCGTAAGACTGCAATGAAGCAGTTGCGCTCTATAATTAGCCAAAATTTACCTGTCGGTTTTCAAGAAGAAATGTCCTATGGCATGATTGGCTATGTGGTGCCACATAGTTTGTATCCAAAGGGGTATCACTGCAATGCCAAATTGCCACTGCCTTTTTTGAACATTGCCTCTCAAAAAAACTTCATTGCCTTGTACCACATGGGCATGTATGCCGATCAATCCGTGTTAAATTGGTTTACAGACGAATATCCTAAAACAGCCAAAGGAAAGTTAGATATGGGAAAAAGTTGTGTTCGATTCAAAAAAATGGACGATATCCCTTTTGAATTAATTGGCAAATTGGTCACAAAATTCTCGGTTGAGCAATGGATTTCGTGTTATGAAAATGCCTTTGTGAATTCCAAAAATAAGTAGGTAAGTCTATAGATGTCATGCTAAAATTTCGGTACATATGTGTTCTTTTTTTGCTACTATGCTGCTATTGGAGCACATTTGCGCAGGAAGATTCTATTCCGGCACCCAAAAAAATAGAAGACACCAAACTGTACAAAAACATTTCAAGTTATTCAGAGAAAAGCAAGTTAGCCCGACTAGTAAAAAAAGCCATTTTTGATCCATTAACTACGCCCAAAAAAACTAGCGTTGCTGTGCCATCACCCACAAATCGATACGGATATTGTGCCAATAAAATTGTGCGAAATATCCACATTACCACTTATGATCCCTTTGGATACAATGATTTAGATACCCTGAGCAAACAAGATGGGTTTTCGTATAAATTAGGGAATACGTTGCACAATAAAACGCAAAACTTTACCATTCGAAATCTTTTGCTTATCAAGAAAAACAAACAATTGGATACCCTTTTGTTGTTAGAAACGGCTCGTATGATTCGAAGCCAACGCTATGTTCGACGGGTTCAAATCACACCAACTTTACTTGAATCTACTGCCGATTCAATTGATGTATATATTAAAGTATTGGATAGCTGGAGTTTAGTTCCTGATTTTTCTACAACTGCCACTACCTCCCAATTTCGCTTGGCCGAACGCAATTTTATGGGAACTGGACACGAATTGGGTGGAACGGTAAAAAAGAGTATCTTTTACAATAAAACAGCCTACAGTGCCAATTATACTTTTCCTAATTTCTTTAATACGTTCATCAAAACCGAACTCAATTATGATATAGATGTTGACGGTTGTTACAAGAAGTTTATCAATGTAGAACGCATTTTCTTTTCTCCATTTACCCGGTGGGCTGGGGGAGTTTATTTTGACAAGCAATTACGAAAGCAATACGTATATACGCCCAATCCAATAAATGCATTTGAATTTTATAGTTTTTCTACAACCGATTATTGGTTGGGCCATTCTTTTCGATTATTAAATGGCAATGCCGCAGAGCACAGATCAACCAATTTTATTAGTAGTTTTAGAATCAGGCAAACTTCATTTTCAAAGGTTTTACCTGCTGAGATAGATCCTTTACAGTATTATTCGAATGACCACTTGTATTTAATGAGCATGGGGATTTCTACTCGAAAGTATAGTCAAGATGTTAATGTGTTAAATTTTAATGTATTAGAAGACGTCGCCTCTGGTTTTGTGTTCAATATTACAGGTGGATATGAACAAAAAAATGCCAGTTGGAAGAATTACATTGGTACACGAATTGCCTATGGAAAGTACTATAAACTGGGTTATTTTGGTGCAGATTTGGAATATGGTTCATTCTTTTTTCAAGGCATCCAAGAACGGTCTACTTTTAAAGTGGGTACTACCTATTTTACACCCCTGATTGGAAATGGACGATGGAAATTTAGACAATTTATAAAACCACAATTGGTGGTTGGAAATGATCGATTGGCCACTCCGTATGACCGTTTGAATTTAAATGGTGATTCAGGTATTCAGGGTTTTAATTCGTATAATTTGTTTGGCACAAAAAAAATCAGATTGGCCATGCAAACACAAGGATACTCGCCTTGGAACGTTTATGGTTTTCGATTAAATCCCTATTTGGGGTATACGTTGGGTATTTTGGGAAACGAAAAACAAGGTTTTATTAATAACAAATTGTACCAACAAATTGGTATTGGCTTAATTGTAACCAATGATTATTTGGCGTTTAGCTCCTTTCAGTTTTCTTTTTCCTATTACCCAGATACGCCTTTTGACTCCAATGAAGTATTCAAAACAAATACGTTTAGAAGCACCGATTTTGGCTTACCCAACTACGAAATTGGAAAACCAAGCTTAGTTCAATACGAATAAGTTAATGAGAATGGGTTGTCCAAGTAGCCAAATATTTTGCTGCTATGGTTTTATAGTGGTGTTCTTTTTCGATAAATTTTCGTGCTCTTTCCCCAATAGAAACGAGTTCTTTTGGGTTTTCTAGGAGTGATGAAAGTGCTTCAACCAACTGATTAATATTGGCCGTTGCATTGCAATTTACTGCTTCTTTTAGCGCATACTGTTGCCAAAACTCGGGTTCAGCACCTGTAAAAACCACCTTTCCTTTGGCCATTGCTTCTAACGCATTGTAACCTTGGTCGTGAGCATAGGCTTGATCGAGTAAAATATGAGCCCGATCGTATTGGGAAATGTACTCGGCATAAGGTAAATTGGTAGTAATACAAATTTCTACCTGCTCAGGGTATTTTTGTTTGATGATTCCTAATGCAGCTTCAAAAGCATCCAAGCCTTTTTTATAATAACTCAAGGTGTTGATGCCCAAAAAAATACAAATCTTATTTTGAATGTCTAGCGGTTGTTGGATTATTTTATCGACATTAACCGGATTGGGGTGCAATCCCAAATACATAGGATGATCTTGCAAAGGCAAATGGTAATCCAGATCAGTAGCAATCACGCCTTGTATATGTTTGTATACATAGTCGTGCAATTTCTTGAAGTTGGTTTGTCTAAATTTCAAGACACCATTAAAGGCTTTGTCGCTAATTTTTCCTTTCAAATAAGGTTGTGCTGCCGATTTATACTCTGGGTGATTAAAACAATAGTTTACATTTACATAATCATCACCGCAACTCAACAGAAATACGTTTTTATTGTGGGCAAAGAGGTACGAAAGAATTTTTAATTCGGTGTTGGGTTGGCAATAAAAACTGTTTTCGTTGATGAGTTGCACCACGTCAAAGTCTCTGCATTGGTCCTTGATGCGCACAAATTGCCGATAGGTAAGGTAGGAGCTGATATCAAATCCGCAGAGGGTAAACAACGCTACTTTGCATTTTTTGCGCCAGCCAGAATCCCATTTTTTCTCGAGCGGAATATCAACTGGATACTGTTTAAATCCATCTTGAAAACCCATGTGTACCACGCGATGTCCCAAGGCCTCAAGGCCTTCCTTCAAGGAATTGTGCAACCTGCTGTATTCGCCAATGAGTAAGATGTTCATATATTGTTATATTTGGCAAATATATTTACAAATCCCCAACAATGGCCTCTGCTCCTCATAAAATAGCGATTGTAACGACCAGTTTGGCGCAGGGTGGGGCCGAGCGTGTGGCGGCCAATTTGAGTGTGATGTTTAACCAGTTGGGATTTGAAGTGCATGTAATTTGCATCAACAACGCCATTACTTACGAATTTTCTGGACAGTTGTATAATTTGGGAATAAAGGTCCAGTCAAAAGGGTGGTTGCGAAAAATACAAAAAGCGATTTTACTTAAAAAGTACTTGAAAGCAAATCAAATTTCTACAGTAATTGACAACCGCACACGGCCCGTTTTTTGGAGAGAAGTAGTATACAAATGGGTTTATCAAAATCGAAATGTAATCTACATGATTCATAGTTTTAAACTTGAGAATTATTTGCCCATATCGTTCAGTTTGGCTCGTTTTTTATATGCTAAAAACACCCAATTTGTAACGGTATCTCAAACCATTGCTCAGGAAATTCAGCATAAATATGGCTTTAAAAAGGTGCAAACTATTTACAACAGTATTCCCGATTATACTACATATCAAGCAGTTCAAACAACTGAAAGCATTCCCTATATTTTGTTTTTTGGGCGATTGGATAACCAAGTGAAAAATTTTAGTTTACTCCTTCAGGCCTACAAAAAATCTGGACTTTCTGATGTAGATGTTCAACTTAAAATTATGGGCGACGGACCCGATGCTGCTTTTATCTTGGAAAAAATTAATCAATTAAAAATCAATCACTTTGTTGAGATTTTACCGTTTCAATCTGAGCCTTTTGCGGTGATTCAACGAGCTAAATTCACGGTGCTAAGTAGCCAATACGAAGGTTTTCCTATGGCAGTTGTTGAATCTTTGGCTATGGGTGTTCCGGTGGTTTCAGTAGATTGCCAATCGGGTCCAGCCGAGCTCATTCAATCGGGTGAAAATGGACTTTTGGTTCCTAATCACAACGTGCAAGCCTTAGCCGATGCGATGCATGAACTGCATTCAAATAAGGCATTGTATGAAAAATGCAAAAACAATGCCCAAAAAAGCGTAGAACATTTATCTTTGAAATCCATAAGCGCACAATGGTACAATTTGCTTCAAGCTAATGATGAAAAACACAATTAATCAGGTTCAAATTCTCGATATTCCCAAAATTCACGATACCCGTGGTAATCTTTCTGTAGTAGAGGGAAATACTGTTCCATTTTCACTCAAACGCGTGTATTATTTGTATGATGTACCTAGTGGCGCTGCACGGGGAGGTCATGCCCACATTCACCAATCAGAGGTTTTAATCGCCTTGAGCGGAAGCTTTGAAGTAGTTGTAAAGGATGGACAAAACGAAAAAACAGTTCGATTGTCAATGCCCAATTCGGGTTTGTTGATTCCCACCGGAATTTGGCGCGAATTGCACAGTTTTTCGTCGGGATCAGTATGTTTGGTGTTGGCTTCAGGTGAATTTGACGAAGCCGATTACATTCGCACCTACGCTGAATTTGAATTATTTAAACAAAGTTCTACGCAATCCTAATGCAATCAAAAGCGGTTGTAATTTGATTAGTACGCGCAATATACAAGCTGGAAGTACAAATAAGATCCGTTTTTTTATAGACAAATTCTCAAACGCAATTCCCTTTTTCATTTCATGGTAATACGCCCAATCGCCCCGCAATTTTGATTTGATGCCCAACGAATAGCGGTTCCAATCCAAATAGCGCTTGATCGCGGGATTTTCTTTTTCACAATTGGCATAGCCTGAAAAATTCATTTTTTTTGGTGTCAATGACGTTTGTTTCGACAAACTATCGGCATCAAAGGTATAGCGTGCCGTACGATGCCAAATAAACACAACTTGAAAATGCATTCCCAAACGAATCCATAAATCCAAGTCTTGCCCGCTTTTGATTGAAGTATCAAAATTACCAACCCAATCTAGGGCTGATTTTTTGATTACGACACTCGATGTCCAAATGGCAGGTTCAATTCGGCTGGCTTCAAAAAAGTTAACCAATTCGTAGTCTGCTGTATGTGTAATTGCATAGTGAGCAGGTATGAGCTGATGGCCAGTATCTATCGTTTTGGCTGTATTAAAAAGTGATTCATCCGGAAATTGCAGGCAATAGTTGTGCATGGTTTCCAAATGATCAGGTTCCCACAAATCATCAGCATCTAAAAAGGCAATGTAGGGCGCTTTGGCTTCTTGAATACCTGCATTTCGTGCAGCTGATACTCCTTGATTGGTTTGTTTAATCAAGCGAATCCGTGGATCCTCAAAAGCTTGAATAATTGAGCAGCTCTCGTCGGTAGATCCGTCGTCAATGACTAGTACTTCAAAATCAGAAAATTGCTGATTCAAAACACTTGTAAGCGTATTTTGTATAAAACGCGCTTTATTGTATACCGGAATAATCACTGAAAAAAATACCATGCCAAACTTTAAAGTCCAAATATACTTGTTTAGTCCGTTCACTTTGCTCATTTGTATTATTTTTGCACGACATGGAAACCAACAAAACCCTTCATATCATCAGTTTTCAAAATCCCTATCCTCCCGTATTTGGTGGTGTGATTGATGTGTATTATAAGTTAAAAGCCCTACACAAATGTGGCGTAAAAGTTCACTTTCATTGCTTTATTGATAACGAGCAAACTGATATTTCTGAGTTGCTACGCTTGGCCGAAGTTGTGCATGTGTATCCACGTCGGTTCAAATTTCTTAAGTTGTTTTCACCCTTTCCATTTTCAGTGGCCAGTAGATACAATAAACGTTTGTATGAGAATCTTCGAGCGGTTGATGCACCTCTTTTTTTTGAAGGATTGCAATCTACTTTTGTGTTGCATAAACACGCATTTCCCTCACGCAAAAAAATCCTCCGACTCCACAATGTTGAATCCAACTATTACACTGGTTTAGCCCAAAGTGAGACGCATTTTTTTAAGCGACTTTTATTTCAATGGGAGGCCCGAAAATACGCCTGTTATCAAGCCATTTTAGCCAAATTTCACAAGGTTTACACCCTGTCTCATTTTGAGCAAAACTATGTGCAATCGCGCCATCAAAATGCCGAATATTTGCCTGTTTTTCATGGAAGCATACGCATGCCTCGACGAGCAGAATTTGGAGATTTCGCTTTGTATCACGGGGATTTGCGTATGTCTGATAACAAAAAAGCGGTACTGTTTTTGGTCGAATTGTTTAAAACGATACCAAGTTATAATTTGGTGATTGCAGCCAGTAAAGGAGAGAAATTTGTGCGAAAATTGATTAAAGGCCAACCTAATATTACTTTTGCACATTTAAAAACGCAAAACCAGTTGGCCGTTTTACTTTCATCGGCCCAAATGAATGTGATGTTGTCGTTTCAGCAATCGGGAACCAAACTCAAAACAATCAATGCATTGCACAAAAGCAGACACTGTATTGTCAATTCAAACATGGTTGATGACCCAGAGATACTGGCTTTGTGTACAGTGGCCAACACGCAAGATGAGTTTAGAGCAGCCATTGAGGAATTGCGGTTTGTAGAATTTACTGATGATATTCAAGATCTGCGTGAGGTGGTTTTTGATCGCGTTTTGTCGGATGATACAAACGCCCAAAAAATCGCGAATTACATTTCAGTTGATTTTTAAAATCCGTACCGAAGAATGCAATAGATAGCTCTAAAGCCATCTTTCCAGTTTATTTTTTTTCCTTCCTCATACGTTCGACCGTAATACGATATGCCTACTTCATAGATTCGGATGCCTTTTATTTTTGCGATTTTGGCTGTAACTTCGGGTTCAAAACCAAATCGTTTTTCTTTTAACGAGAGGGACTTTAGCATCGACGAATTAAAGAGTTTATAGCAGGTTTCCATATCTGTTAAATTCAAATTGGTAAACACATTCGACAAGGTTGTCAGGAATTTATTTCCAATCGTGTGCCAAAAAAACAAGACACGGTGTGGATTACCTCCCATAAATCGCGAACCATATACTACGTCGGCAAATCCTGTTATTACGGGTTGCAACAGCAAGTGGTATTCGGCTGGATCGTATTCCAAATCAGCATCTTGAATTAAGGTAAATTGCCCCGTTGCCATATCAATACCTGTGTGAATAGCTGCCCCTTTGCCTAGATTTTTGTGGTGAGCAATATACTGCAGATTGGCAGTTGGATTAGCTGATTGATAGCGCGTGATTGCTGTTTCGGTGTCATCGGTAGAGCAATCGTTTACTAGAATTATTTCTTTTTGAATCCCATTTGGAAGTTGTACGGCAGTCACTTTATCTAAAATCAAATGTACTGTAGGTCCCTCATTGTACACGGGAATAATAATGGAAAGCGTTGTAAATGCAGTTGTATTCATTACGAAAGACTAGGAGACAAAACTACAGTTCTATTTTCAAAATGCAATTAAAATGATACATTTGTTTGCATGAACCTCCTCTTACAAAAATTACATGCTTTCCGGTTTCAAATTTTGCTCCTTGGTATTGGATTACTTAATTTAAAGCTCTTAGATGTCATTTTGCAATTGTCATCGCAAACCTTTATTTATCCTGACTCGTTTAGTTATTTTGATGCAGCAACCGATTTGTTTTTGCATCTTCGCGGCCATTGTTACCGCCCGATTGGCTTTGCATTTCTAACGGGATTACCCTATTTGTTTGGTGCCAAAGGAGTAGTGATATTCAGTTGGAGTGTGGGCCTGAATGTGTTTTTTTGGTTGGGTTCGGCCTTAATCCTTTTTGAGTTAGCAAAGCAACATTGTTCAGCTGGATGGGCATTTGCTGTAGCATTGGTCTATTTATCTTGTGTGGGTCCGGCTACCATTACCCAGCATTTGCTTACAGAAAATTGCTACACCTTTATCATCTTGGTTTTTTTGTTTTTTTGGGATCGACACCAGCGCAGCAACACCTATCTTTTTTTGGCCCTAGCTGTGAGTGTGATCTTGTTTTCCATGCTTGTAAAACCGGGATCTAAATTTTTAGCGATTTTGGTATTGGTTTATTCCATTTCACGCATTTATACCCATCGAAAAGCCAAAGTGAACTGGTTTATCTATGGCGTGTTGGGCCTTATTGCTATTCAATTAATAGGTATGAAAGCCCAGTTTGGCAATGCTACGCTGAGTTATATAGATGGAATTACTTATCACAATTACCTATGCACCAAGGCGGTTTGTTTAGAGCAAGGTGTTCCATATCACCAAATAAACAACGAACGGGCGGCTTATTTGCATCAGTTTCCGTTGCCTGAGCGCAAACGCATTGCTGCTGCCGATTTTAAAACACAGCTAATGGGCAATACAGTGAATATGGGAAAAGCGTATTTGTCTAATCTTTGGGACAATACCATTTCAGGAAGTCCTTACATACAAGATTGTGTGAATCGCAACGCGGAACCAACGTTTAATAAAACCAAAGAAATAGTATTTAGAGTTTCAAAATGGCAAAATCGCCTGTTTACAACCGCAGGCTTTTTATTGGCTATTGGTTACTTAGTGGTGTATTCACGTGCTGGAAAATCTATAGCAATGACAGCAATCGTTTTGCTTTATATTGTTTTGCTTTCGGGCGTGTCCTGTAGTCAAGGCGACCGGTTTCATTTAGTGATTTTTCCGCTAACCCTAATTTTAATTGTACGGTTTTTGACCGATTTAAAACAAAAAAAAGCGTTGAATTAAACGCTTTTTTGTACTACTTCAAATATTTTTTGGTCTTCGCATTTGAGTGTTTTTGAAGGGAATTTCATGAGCAGTGCGTAGTCATGCGTTGCCATGATTATGGTTTTCCCCAGCTGATTAATTTTACGCAATACCTCCAATACTTCTGCACTGGTTTGCGGATCTAAGTTTCCGGTGGGCTCATCAGCCAAAATCAAATCTGGATCATTTAACAAAGCACGTGCAATAGCTACACGTTGTTGTTCTCCACCTGAAAGTTGGTGTGGCATTTTGTTTACAATCGACTTTAAATCAACTTTTTCGAGTACTTCATCAATTTTCCCAAGCATGTCTGTCTCTGATGTCCAGCCAGTAGCTTGGAGTACAAACAACATATTTTCTTTGATGCTACGATCAGGTAATAATTTAAAATCTTGAAATACAATGCCTATTTTTCTTCTCAAATAGGGAATTTCATCATCATTTAATTTTCTTAAATCATAGGAAACAATATGTCCTTCACCAGCTGTAAGCGGTAAATCGGCATAGAGGGTTTTCATCAAGCTGCTTTTTCCGGAGCCTGTTTTTCCGATGATGTAAATAAATTCACCTCGGTTTACCGTAAGATTAATGTCGCTTAATATTACATTTTGCTCTTGGTAAATGGTGGCGTTTTGAAGGGATAAAATAGAATCTAACATAACTTGAATTAGTTTGATGGTAAAAGTACTATGTTAACGCTTGGTTTCAAAATAAATTTTGTGTTGGTTTTGAAGGGGTGTATTGTTAAAAAAAATGTTCATAATAAAAGCAAGTGGCAACTCGTTATAGCAAGTAGAATAGAATACATTTGAGACTTAATCTACCTGCTGCTATGCGAAACACCATCATTCTATTGCTCTTGATTTTTGCTGTTCAAAACGGGCAACTTTGGGCCCAAAAATCTGCAATTTATACACATGAACTTGAGGATTTTAATCGAGCAGTTGCGTTGTATAAAAGCAAGCAATATGCCAGTGCACAACTGTTGTTTGATCAAGTAAAACGCCAAATTTCAACTACAGCTGTCCAAGCTGATTGCGCCTATTTTGCTGCCCACTGTGCCATCCGACTGGCGCAGCCCAACGCCGACTTGCTTATGGAGCAATTTGTTGAGGATTTCCCTACAAGCTCAAAACAAAATCAAGCCTATTTTGAAGTAGCGCACTATTATTTTGAATCTGGCGCCTTTGCACCGGGCTTAATTTGGTTTGAACGTGTGGATGAAACCAAGTTAAGTTATGACGAATTGCCAATTTTTTATTTTGAAAAAGGGTATTGTCTTTTTGTGTCAGGAGCCAAAAAAGATGCTTCAGGTCTCTTTTTAAAGGTGGTGAACTCCAAAGAGTTTGGTACACAAGCCAAGTATTATTTGGGTTTTATGGCCTATGATAACGAAGATTTCACCCAAGCCAACTCGTACTTCAAGGACTTGAGTGCTGAACCCAAATACAAAGAAAAATTAGCGTATTACCAAGCCGAAATGCAGTTTAAACAAGGCGCATTTCAACAAGCTATCGATATGGCATTAGAGGCTTTGCCTAAAGCAAATGCAGTAGAGCAATCAGAATTGCACAAAATTGCAGGAGAATCCTATTTTAATTTGCATCAATATGATAAGGCCTTACCGCATTTACAAGCATACCGTGGCAAAAAAGGCAAATGGAACAATACCGATTTTTATCAGCTTGGTTATACGCATTACAAACAACAAGATTACGCGAATGCCATTGCTCAATTCAATAAAATTATTGCTGGTAAAGATGCATTGGCACAAAATGCCTACTACCATTTGGGTGAAAGTTATTTGAAGGTCAACCAGAAGCCACAAGCATTACATGCGTTTAAAAATGCCTCAGAATTGATTTATGATCCCAAAATTCAGGAAGATGCTTACTTAAATTATGCACGCCTCAGTTATGATATTGGCAACACCTACATGGCTGTTCCCGATGTGCTACAACAATTTCTAGTAAAATACCCCAACTCATCTAGCGTGAGCGAAATACAAAACTTGTTGGTTGACTCATACATCACCTCCAAAAATTACCAGGCGGCACTTGTTTTGTTAGAGAAAAATAAAGCGTTTGCCTCCAAAGAAGTATTTCAAAAGGTGAGCTTTTATTGTGGATTACAGCGTTATATTGATGGCGATTTTTTAGCTGCAAAATCCCTATTTGAACAATCCATTTCGGCTGCTGTAAATGCAACCTATACCGCACGCGCCTTGTTTTGGAAAGGAGAAATTGAATTTGTTTTAGATGATTTTCAAGAAGCGGTATTGAGTTTCAAACAATTTCAAACCTACGCCGAATCCAAATTGGTTCCAGAATACAAAAACAGCTTTTATCATTTGGCCTATGTGTATTTTAAACTTAAAGAATACGACCAGGCTGCAAGTTATTTTCAAGACTACTTGTCTACTGCCAAAGACGATAAAGTGCGATTGAACGACGCTTATCTTCGTTTGGGAGATTGTCGATTTGTTACAGCCAAATACTGGCCGGCTATGGATGCCTATAACAAAGTAATGGAGTTAAAGAGTGTGGATGCCGATTATGCTGCTTATCAAAAGGCCATCAGTTATGGTTTTGTATCCAAAAACGACCGAAAAATTGAAGACCTAATAAAATTTGTTTCGGCTTATCCCAAATCGCAATACCGTGACGATGTGTTGTTTGAACTGGGAAATACCTACGTG
>VEQT01000070.1 GCA_018883065.1 Flavobacterium sp. | reverse complement strand
GGAATTCATTCAACGAAATAACGCCTTCCGATTTTGCGTTGATGTCTACGATAGCATCACGATCTGTGATACGTACAACAACACCTTCTACTACTTCTTCTTGATCAGTATCAATAAAGGTTTTTGATACTAATTCTTCAAATTCTTGTAAGTTTTTTTGATCTACTGCATCGATTCCTTCTTGGAAATTGTGCCAGTTAAAACTGCTTAAAAACTCTTCTTGTGATTTTTGTAATTCAGACATGCTGATAAAAATTTGTATTCTGTTTTTACGGTGTTTCTTTATGCAGAACAAAAACAGAAGTTGTTTTACGTAACTTGTTGATACCAAATGGAAACACCTACTGCCAAAAGGTGCGCAAAAGTAAGCCGTTTTTCTGGAAAAGCAAATTTATTTGAGAGAAAAGTTGACCGATGTCAGTCATGAGTTATGAGTCATGAGTCATGTACGTCCCTGATATAGATTGACCACTTAAGTCTTTTTGGGAACAAAGATTATCAAAATTTGTCCCTATGCTTCGGGACACCTGCCAAATCCAATGGTCAAAAAATTCTTCGGTAGCGCTATATAATGCAATTGGAATATAGATAATTCGTGTATTCGTGGCTAAGAGCTTAAAGCTATGCGCTGACAGCTATCAGCTGTTCTTAGTATACTCTCAAATCAAAATTCAAAATTCAAAAATTGTTAATCGTTAATCGGTTCATGTTTGTGCTTAAAAAACACCGCAAACAAAACTGCAATCACCAAAGCATAAATTGCAAAAGCCAGCCAAATACCATGCCAATCTCTTGTGCCTGCTGATGATGTAAAATAGGCGTCTATAATCATTCCACTTACCAATCCGCCAAAAAAGGCGCCGAATCCATTTGACATCATCATAAATAATCCTTGGGCAGATGAACGAATAGATGCATCGGTAGTGGTTTCTACAAACAAAGAGCCCGAAATATTAAAGAAATCAAATGCCATTCCATAAATAATACATGAAGCAATAATCATCCACAAACCATCCATGGGGTTTCCGTAAGCAAACAAACCAAATCGCAATACCCATGCCAACATCGAGATCAACATTACTTGTTTGATACCAAACCGCTTCAAGAAAAAAGGAATTGCCAAAATAAAAAGGGTTTCGGATATTTGAGAAATCGATAAAATAATTGTGGAGTATTTCACGACAAATGAATCGGCATATGCTGGAACATTTGCAAATTCAGATAAATAAACATCGCCATACATATTGGTGAGTTGCAAAGCGCCACCCAAAAACATTGAGAAGATAAAAAACAAAGCCATTTTGTAGGTGCCAAATAATTTGAAGGCATTTAATCCTAACTTTTCAGTCCAATTGGCCTTATTGTCAATTAAGTTTTGTGGTGGACATTTAGGCAAGGTAAACGAATATACACCCAATACAAAAGCAGCTAAGGCGGCTAAATAAAACATATTGACGGAAGCTTTGTTTCCGGTTAAATTGGTAATCCACATGGCGGCGATAAAACCTACAGTACCCCACACACGAATAGGCGGAAATACTTTTACGACATCAAAGTTGTTGTTTTTTAAAATAGAATATGCCACCGAATTAGATAATGAAATGGTTGGCATATAGCACAACATGGCCGCGAAAATTACATAATAAAAGGTTGTCGGGTTATCTACTTGTGGCAAGTAACACAAGGCCAAAGCCCCAAGAATATGCAAGGCACCGTATAATTTTTCAGCATTCACCCATTTATCGGCAATAATACCGGTAATGGCTGGCATGATGATGGATGATATTCCTAAGGTTGAAAAAATAGCTCCAAACTGAGCACCGCTCCATTGTTTGGTTCCAAACCAATAATTTCCAACGGTAATTAGCCAGGCTCCCCAAACAAAAAATTGCAAGAAACTCATGGCGGTCAATCTAAACTTTACATTCATACTATTAATTTTGTGGTGGTTAGAAAAGCAAACTTACTCCAATTATTAAAACCTAAAAGCTATTCAGCTAATTTCTCTTTGATCAATTCAATTACAACGGCCAATTGCTCTTCACGGGTTAAATACGAATTATCAATTTCAATAGCATCTTCGGCAATCACCAAAGGTGAATCATCACGATGGGTATCAATGTAATCGCGTTCTTGAACATTTTGCAAGATTTCTTCAAATGAAACCAATTCGCCTTTGGCTTGTAATTCATCAAATCTACGTTGAGCTCTAGTTTCGGCGCTAGCAGTCATAAACAGTTTTACATCTGCATCAGGAAAAACTACCGTACCGATGTCACGTCCATCCATTACAATTCCTTTGTTTACACCCATGCGTTTTTGTTGCTTTACCAACAAACTTCGTACGGCAGAAATTTCGGCAATTTTACTTACCAAATTGGAAACGGCCATCGAACGTATTTCTTGTTCCACACATACGCCATTCAAATACATCTCGGCAAATCCTAAATTGGCATTAAACTGAAAATGCAAATCAATTTGATCCAACTCTTTTATCAATGCATCTGTATCCAAATGTGAGGTTGAAACATAACCCTTTTGCATCGCAAAAAATGTTACGGCACGGTACATGGCCCCAGTGTCTACATATACGTAACCATATTCTTTGGCCAATTGTTTGGCTAATGTACTTTTTCCGGTTGAAGAAAAACCGTCAATGGCTATGGTTAGTGGTTTCATTAGCGTTCGTTAAAATTAATTGTTAAACCAAACATACTGGTGTTGGCAGCAAGAGTATATCTACTAAACGAATAATCAAATTTTAACCTGCGCATCCGCAAACCAAATCCCATTGAAATCCCTGAGAAATTTCGTTGTTCCAATACGCTCATCTCTTCACCTCTTCTGAAGTTGTAACTCAGTCGAATATTAAATCCTTTTTTGGGAAACAACTCGGCACCCAAAATTAAGTGACGCAGGGCATTATTAAAAAAAGAAACTTTTTCGGGTGAACTTGTTCCGTCAATTGAGTTTTGTGCACGGGCCGGATTAGAAAATGCCACATTCCATTGTTGCATATTTTCAAGGGTAATGTGCCAACGAATGGGTACATGCTCCAATTGTTGTGAGACACCAAGGATTAATTCGGTAGGTAACGGCTCTTTTATACCCGTATAACTTGTAAACTGCATACCCAAATTTCGGACTACAATAGCATAATGAATTTCGTTAATCTCGTCTACATAAAGTGCACCAAGATCAAGAGCACCACCAAAAGAGGTGTAACTCTCTAGCGTTGAAGAAATTAATTTGGTATTGATACCCAAGTGCCAATTTGTTTTGGGAATATTCATTGCATATCCAACCGATAAGGCAATTTCACTACCGGTAAATGAGTTGGTGGCATTTCCAAATTGATCATATCCATCAAAGGTCCCGTAATTAATGTATTGAACACCAGCTTGAAACGTTTGCAAGTGGCGGTCATAGGTGTGAGCATAAGCAGCCGTACCGTAGCGAACATCACCAAAATAACTGGCGTAATTGGTAGACAAATGGTTGTCCATTTCGGCGTTGATACTAGCCGGATTAAATAAAGCTTGGTTTACATCTTGATCATAGATGGTAACATTTTTACCACCCAAAGCGGCTTGTCTTGCCGAAGGAACCAGATTTAAAAACTGGTATACAGATTGACCACCCACTTGAGCAAAAGCAAGTGTTTGAATCGACAAAAAACAAACTAAATATAGATTTTTTATCATACAGTAGTCGAAGCATTTACACAACCCGCAAAAGCTTGTGCGAAGATATTATTTTTAGCAAAAAAAAGGCTACTCAAAGCAGCCGTTTTTTCTTATAATTTTTTAGCATTCTTTACTTTTTGATTGGTAATAGCTACCTGCAACACTTCACTCATTTCCTTTACATAATGAAAGGTTAGTCCTTTAATGTAATCGGGTTTGATTTCATCAATATCTTGTTTGTTCTCGGCGCAAAGTATGATCTCTTTGATGTTGGCGCGTTTGGCAGCCAATATTTTTTCTTTAATTCCACCAACTGGTAATACTTTACCTCGTAAGGTAATCTCACCGGTCATGGCTATACTTTTCTTGATTTTCTTTTGTGTAAACAACGAAACCAGAGAGGTCAACATGGCAATTCCAGCACTTGGACCGTCTTTTGGCGTAGCGCCTTCGGGAACGTGTAAATGGATATTGTATTTAGAAATTACGTCTGAATCTAAACCCAAAAGCGCAGTATTCGCTTTAATGTATTCTAATGCAATTGTAGCCGATTCCTTCATTACAGTACCCAAATTTCCTGTAATGGTCATACTGCCTTTTCCCGGAGAAAGCAGGGATTCTATAAACAAAATATCGCCACCAACCGAAGTCCAAGCCAAACCGGTTACTACGCCTGCTACTTCGTTGCTTTCTGATTTATCACGAGCCATACGGGGCGCACCCAACACCTGCACAATATCTTCGTCTGTTACTTTTTGGTTGTATTCTTCCTCCAAAGCTACCGATTTGGCCGCATGGCGAACAACTTGTGCAATTTTGGCTTCTAATCCACGAACACCTGATTCGCGTGTATATCCCTCGACAATTTTTTCCAATTGTTTTTTGCCAATGCTCAAATCTTTTGCCGTTAAACCATGGGCAGCCAATTGTTTGGGAAACAAATGTTGACGAGCAATTTCTACTTTTTCTTCGATGGTATAGCCCGACATTTTAATCACTTCCATACGGTCGCGCAAAGCCGGTTGTATGGCCGATAAATTATTAGAAGTGGCAATAAACATTACCTTTGACAGATCATAACCGTATTCCAAAAAGTTGTCGTAAAAACTGTTGTTTTGTTCCGGATCCAATACCTCGAGTAAAGCAGAAGATGGATCGCCGTGGTTGCTATTAGACAATTTATCAATTTCATCCAATACAAAAACAGGATTAGATGTTCTAGCTTTCTTTAAACTTTGAATAATTCTACCGGGCATTGCGCCAATATAGGTTTTACGGTGACCACGAATTTCGGCCTCGTCACGAAGACCACCTAAAGAAATTCGCACATATTCTCTACCCAAAGCCGCAGCAACTGATTTTCCAATCGAGGTTTTACCCACTCCCGGAGGACCTGTTAAACACAAAATAGGCGACTTCATGTCGTTGCGTAATTTCAATACGGCCAAATGTTCGATCATGCGTTTTTTTACATCTTCCAAGCCAAAATGATCGCGGTCGAGAATTTTTTGTGCGCGTTTTAAATCAAAGTTATCTTTCGAAAATTCATTCCAAGGCAATTCCAAAAACAACTCCAAATAATTGCGTTGAATACCAAAATCGGGCGCTTGTGGATTCATTCGTTGCATTTTTGAAAGCTCTTTTTCAAAGTGAGAATGGGTTTTATCGTCCCACTTTTTGGTTTTGGCTTTCTGGCGCATCTCATCCAACTCTTGCTCTTGTGAAACACCACCCAATTCTTCTTGGATGGTTTTCATTTGTTGGTGCAGAAAATATTCGCGTTGTTGTTGGTCTAAATCAAAACGAACTTTGGACTGAATGTCATTTTTTAATTCGAGTTTTTGCAACTCGACGTTCATGAAGCGTAACGTTTCCAAGGCACGTTCTTTGAGCGTATTCATGGTCAATAAATTCTGCTTTTCATGCACCGATAAATTCATATTAGATGACACAAAATTGATTAGAAAAGATTGACTCTCAATATTTTTTATAGCAAATGTTGCCTCAGTAGGAATGTTTGGGCTCTCTTTGATGATTTCAATGGCGAGCTCTTTTATCGATTCAACAATTGCAGTAAACTCGGTATCGTGTTTTCCTGGTCGTTTCTCTTCAACTTCCTTTACGGTTGCTTTAATGTAAGGCGTTTCAGCGGTAACTTCATCAATTTCAAAACGTTTTTTGCCTTGTAAGATTACTGTGATGTTTCCATCGGGCATTTTGAGTACGCGAAGAATTCGGGCTACAGTTCCTATAGTGTGAATATCATTTTTGGAAGGATCCTCAATATCCTCATTTTTTTGAGCCACAACCCCAATTATATTATCTCCGGCATTGGCATCGTTTATTAACTTAATCGATTTGTCACGACCTGCCGAAATGGGAATAACTACACCCGGAAACAAAACCGTATTTCGTAAAGGTAAAATGGGCAGTGAGGCGGGAAGTTCTTCATTATTCATTTCCGCTTCATCTTCAGGTGTTAAAAGCGGAATTAATTCCGAATTAGAATCAAATTCTTGAAGATTAAGTTGGTCAATGCTAAGGAAATTGATGTTTGACATAATGAAATTCAAAATACGTGTTAATAAGAAATAAGGGTGGCAAATATACTACAACATTGCGGCAAAAAAAGATAAAATCGACGAAGGACATCTTTTTTTAACGGTAAATTATAGGCAATTAAATAGGCTAAAAAAAAATCCGCACTGGGCGGACTTAAACGTATTATAACTGTTGGTTTAGTATCGGATATTGGTGAATACTCCATTTGTGAATGTTTTTGTAACCACAGTTGTGCCATCAGAATAATACGCGGTACAACTAAATGTTCCAGAAACTGTTTCAGTTGATTCATTCACCGAGGTAATAGTAATTTGACCCGTATTGAATGTTAAGTCGGCCGGATTAAAGCTTTGATATAATGGACTTCCCGAACCAGCACTATACGAAACGTTATTTACATTTGCAGGATATACTCCTTCTGTGGTCCCATTAATGGAAAGCGTAAACGATTCCAATTGAGTTCCTTTATAGGCCGCTATTGACAAAACACCATCATTCATAACGGCATTAAATTGAGTAGCGATATACGTTTGTCCATCAAAATTTACACGAAAAGCAGCCGGCAAAACAGGTGGATCAACTGGTGTTAAATTGATAGCAGGATCTATTGGCTCATTTTCGCATGAGGTAAATGTTAATGATAAGAATAAAAATCCAACTAATGCAAATGCAAGAAATCGTTTCATATTATTTTTTTTTCAAATATAGGAATTTCAGTTCGTGTTGCTAGAAATTTTATATACTGACTTTATTGGCTTTAAGACGCACTCTATTAAGTAAAATAATTCCTATTAAAAAGAAAATTCCCAAAAACACAATCGAAAATCGTGGACTACCTGTAATTTGATCAATGATGCCATATACGCACATACCAATCACAATACCCACTTTTTCGGCTACATCAAAAAAACTAAAGTATGATGCCGTATCTTCGGTTTCGGGTAATAACTTCGAATACGTTGAACGAGACAACGACTGGATTCCTCCCATAACTATTCCAACCAAACCGGCCATCGCGTAAAAGTGAATGGGTAATGTGATGAAATAAGCTAAAATGCACAACAACAACCAAAAGCAATTAATCACCAACAAAGTAGGAATATTACCAAATCGTTTAGACGCTTTAGAAGTAAGTTGAGCACCCACAATGGCCACCAATTGAATCACCAAAATACAAACAATGAGCCCCATGGTTTTTTCACTTTCGTTGGCCCACAAAATTTCTTGGGCACCAAAATAAGTCGCAATGAGCATAACCGTTTGTACAGCCATGCTGTAAACAAAATACCCACCCAAATAGCCTTTCAAAATGGAATTAGTTTGCAGTTGTTCCCAAACTTTTTTCAATTCTCGAAACCCATTATAAATAACGGATGAAGTCATTTTTTGGGTAGCCTTGTAGTTGCCTTTGGGCAAAAAGTAAAAGGTGTATTGACTAAAAAGGATCCACCACACGCCCACCATTACAAATGAATACCGCATGGCTTTCATCGCCGCTTCACCTTTAGTTCCTGTTATATGAAACAAATCGGGTTGCATAACCATGGCCAAATTAATCAACAACAACAATACACTGCCTACATACCCCATCGAATAGCCTTTGGCACTGATGGCATCTTGCTGCTCGGGATGTGCAATATCGGGTAAATACGAATTATAAAAGACCCAGCTGCCCCAAAATCCAATTAATCCCAAAAAGTAAAACAACAAGCCCACATAAATATTATCTAAGCTAAACCAATACAAACCCATACAAGAAAGCCCTCCGAGATAACAAAAGAATTTCATGAATGATTTTTTGTTGCCCACATAATCAGATATTCCCGAAAGCAATGGCGAGCAAAAGCCCACAATCAAAAAAGCAAAAGCGGTCACAAATGAGATAAGTGCCGAATTTTTGAGTTCTATGTCAAATACATGTATATAATGACTTCTGTCAGAAAATAAGGCTTCATAAAAAATAGGGAAAATGGCCGAGGAAATAACCAAGGAATATACCGAATTCGCCCAGTCATAGAA
>VEQT01000091.1 GCA_018883065.1 Flavobacterium sp. | reverse complement strand
ACAACTTCCCTTCTGCGGGGTGCAAATGTAAAACCTTTTTCCCTATTACAAAACAAAAAAATAAACCTTTTTTTTACCCTTTTCTTCTTATCTAAAAGTCAAGTGGTTAGAACAAAGAAGTCTTAGATAAAAGACAAAAAGATAAAAGATTAAAGCAGATACTATGAAAAAAAAACACCTCGAGGTGGAGGACGAGAATACTACTTCACCTTGGCCTCCCAAAAATCGGACAAAGCATCATAATCGATAGGAGTTGCCGCTTCTTGTTTGATGAGACGACCGCGATTGAAAGCCCGATACAAGATGGTTTCGATTAAAAAATCTTCGTTGTCTTCGTACGGAACGTAAGGCGTTTTAAGATTAATATCAAACATACGTGCGGTTCCGTTTGACCAAAAAGCAGTCCAACTGCTTTTAAAATCTTTAATCAAATCATAGGTCGTAGATCCGGTTTGTCTACAAATTAACTTAACAAGAATTTGCCCTTGTTTACGAGACAATTTTTTTAAGCGGTCTTTAAATTCGGAATTCATGTAGGATTCGGCCATAGCAAAATACTGCTTTCGCTCGCGTTTGTTGTTGATGTTAGCTAGATTTTTGTTGAGAAATTGCAAACGTTCGGCTGCAATTTTAGCATATGGATACACTTTGTACACGCGGTTTTGCAACAACAAGAATTCCTTTTTGGCGGCCGGATCTAATCGCTCGCGATACACTGTAATTTCTTCCAATTCAATGGGTTCAGATAAAGTATCAGTCTCTTTGAGTTGGTACCCCATTTTCACAGTATCCTGCACTATCACTTGCGCCGATGCAACAAAACAAAGCAAAAGAAAAAATAAACTTAAACGCAGTTTCATACCCTTAGAAATTTGAGTTCAAAATTATACATTAATTACAGAACTGATAAATCAAATTTATATTTTAGCCAAAATAAAAAATATCTACTCCATGAGCACGAATACCTTACTAAACAAGGCTTCTTTAACTTTTCTAGAAACCTACTTAAACAACCCCTCGCCTACCGGACACGAATCAGAAGGACAAAAATTGTGGATGAATTACCTCAAACCGTACGTGGACACTTTTATTACAGATGTCTATGGATCGGCTGTGGGCGTAATAAATCCGGATGCTCCATTTAAAGTGGTGATTGAAGGACACGCCGATGAAATTTCCTGGTATGTGAATTACATTACCGACAACGGATTAATTTATGTAATTCGTAATGGCGGTTCCGATCACCAAATTGCACCTTCAAAAAGAGTAAATATCCACACCAAAAACGGAATCGTAAAAGGTGTATTTGGTTGGCCAGCAATTCATACGCGCAACCGCGGCAAAGAGGAAAATGCTACGTTGCACAATATTTTTATTGATTGTGGCTGTTCGACCAAAGAAGAGGTTGAAAAATTAGGTATACACGTAGGTTGTGTGATTACTTACCCAGATGAATTTATTATTTTGAACGATAACAAATTTGTTTGCCGTGCCTTAGATAACCGCATGGGCGGATTTATGATTGCTGAAGTGGCCCGTTTGTTGCATGAAAATAAAGTCAAATTGCCTTTTGGATTGTACATTGTCAATTCGGTACAAGAAGAAATTGGCTTGCGCGGGGCTGAAATGATCACCCAAACCATCAAACCAAACGTAGCAATTGTAACCGATGTATGCCACGACACCTCTACCCCAATGATCGAAAAGAAAATTGAAGGCGACTTGCAAATGGGCAAAGGACCGGTTATTGCCTATGCGCCCGCCACGCAGAATATTTTACGCGAATTGATCGTATCTACCGCAGTAGAAAAAGAAATTCCGTTTCAGCGTCACGCCACTTCGCGCGTAACAGGAACAGACACCGATGCGTTTGCATACAGCAATGGCGGTGTGGCTTCGGCCTTGATATCCTTATCCTTGCGTTATATGCACACTA
>VEQT01000028.1 GCA_018883065.1 Flavobacterium sp. | reverse complement strand
AACAACTTGAAATCTATTTAAAGAAGTTTTCAAAACAAATGATTTGAATTTCTTTCCATCAAAAAGACTTAATCCGTTTTCTGTACCTAGAATCAAACAATTATACTTTTTTGAAAAATAAATTTTTCGAATAGAATTATGAATTAAGCCATCTTTTTTATCAAAATAAGTAAACTTTTTACCATCAAATTTGGCTAATCCTTGGCCATATATTGAAAGCCATAAATTCTTATTATTGTCTTCAGCTATAGCCCAAATTTGGCTATGTTTTAAACCATTTGACTCATTATAAATTTTAAAAGAAGTTCCATCATATGCACACAAACCTGCTTCAGTGCCTATCCACAAAATACCTCTGCTGTCTTTAAAAAAGCACTTTATACTATTACTTGGCAGACCATCATTAATAGTAATATTTTTCGATGGTAATGTTTGTGCTACCAATGAAAAAAATGAAAATACAAAAAAGAGGGATAACTTAAATTTTTTTGGTAATTGCATTGATGAAGTTTTCTTTTTTTCTGACAGAAACAGGTAGCATTTCTCCATTAGATAACTCAACAAGGTAATCTTCGTTCTTGTGAAAACGATTTACATAATTCAAGTTAACAAGATAAGATTTGTGAATTCGATTAAATACGGTGTCTGGTAGCATTTCCTCTATATGTTTTAAGGTTTTTGATAAAGTTATCTTTCTACCATCAATACACTTAACATGGCAATAATTACTATCAGCTTCACAGTATAATATTGATGAAGTTTTAACCAATTCAAAACCTGTTTCAGTGGGAAATGCAATTTTATGAAATTCCTTAACTCCGTTATCTATATTTTCCAATAGAAGTCTTAATTTTTCCTGCTGAAATGCCTTATTTGTCTTTGAATCAATTCTCTTTACAGACTCAAGTAAATCAATATAATTAATTGGTTTGAGCAAATAGTCTAGTGCACTAGCTTTAATTGCATCAATAGCAAATTCAGCATGAGCTGTTGTAAATATTACTTCAAAATTGATAGACTTGACCAACTTCAAGAGTTCAAATCCATTTTTGTTTGGCATTTGTATATCCAAAAATACTAGGTCAGGTTGATACTTTTCAATATCTTTTAAAGCATCGTCTACACTCTCACATTTGGCTAATATTAAAAATTTATCGGGAAAGCTTTTATTGAGGAGTTTTTCTAAAAACTCTCTAGCGTTAAATTCGTCGTCAACAATAATAGTTTTAATCATGAACTAAAAATATTAAATTCTGTTAATTCATCTAAAGTGGATTAGCTATCGTTTGTTTTTCAAAAATAAACGTTAAATATTGCAAACCTTCCTCCCCCCGTTGGATAGTTACCCTCCTTCCCTGCTAATGCTTATTTTGAACTTATACCAATACCCATAAATTTGTCTTCAAAATTTTTGGGACCCATTTTTCAAAAAAATTTTCCAAATTTTTGACCCAGAATTTTAAGTCCATTTCAAACAACTATGATATTTATATATAAACATACAATATCATGAACATATCAAAACAAATTCTCGATGAACTAAACATTATAATACCTTTAAATGATAACCTTGGTGGTTCAATGGAAAACGCAATAAGAATAAGTTGCCCAGATAGCATGCTTAATGTGCTTATACAAAATGAAATTATTGACTTTATTCTCAATGAAGAACCTTGGAAGAAAGTGGAACAATCACTAATATTTGATGAGGATAAGAAATACGATGTGATTAAGGTGATTGAATTATTGGATGATGGGTCTACCAAAAAGCATGTGTTCTGGTTTGATATAACTGAATGTTTTTACACATCCTAAGACCTCATGTTTTTGGTGTCGGGCAATGGTGTCCGATTTGGTGTCGGGCAAAACTGTTAAAAAAGGTCAAAAACGGGAATAATTAAAATTTTAAATACTTGATTATCAGTACTTTTTAATTAAAACTTCACGATTCATAACCCTGAGGTCACGGGTTCAACTCCCGTCCTCGCTACATTAAAAAACCCCTTACTTTTTTAAAGTACGGGGTTTCTTTTTTGAACGTATTTTTATGTACCTAAAAAAATTAATTTTGATAAAATCTAAAATCAAATTATGTACAACTCCAACCAATTAGCCCAACATGTTCGAGCCGTATTCTATGGCGGCAATTGGAGCTGTGTCAACTTCAAAGAAATCCTTCAGGGCATTTCATACAACCAAGCCCAAACCAAAATTGCCGAATGCAACAGTATTGCTGAATTGTGTTTCCCTATTCAATATTAACTCGATCCCGTTTGCAAAATGTAGGACTGAGGTCATTTGGAAGCAAGTGATAAGGAAAGTTTTACGGTTCCGCATGTTGAAAACGACTCACAATGGGAAACTTTTCTGCAAGAAATACTAGCCAAAGCTGAGCGATTGGCTTTTTCTATCGAACAGTTAGACGAAACGCAACTCTTTGCCGTTTTTGACCATGAAAAATATGGCAATTACTACCGTAATATCTTGGGTGTCATTGAACACACGCAGTACCACTTGGGGCAAATTGCCTTGTTGAAGAAAATGATTTAGAAGATCATCAAATACAAAACAAAAAACGCAGCTAGAGGGCTGCGTTTTTTTATACTGTTTGACGTTTATTGTAATAATAGTAAGAATCGTTTACGCTAAATCTTGTATTATCCATTAATTTTTTTTCATATTTCCTTAACTAAAACTATTTCGCAACACTTAGAATTAGTAACCCAACCTTTTTCCTACAATACTGATTTTCAGCACTTCTTTTACAATAAAATCGTTGAATTAAATTTACTATTTTATATAGTTTTTCTTACTTTTTATTAAAATTTATGCATTTCATCGATATTTTATGTTTTTTATCGATATTTTTCTTGCTGAGGTTTTTTTAATAATCTAGTTTTGACTCGTTAAAAAATACTCACTCATTCAAGTTATCATTTAATAGTAATTGCATTATGAAAAAAATTACGCTCCCCGTTTATTCCAACCTCTTTCTTTTGGTAGTGGTTTTACTCTCTACCTTGGGTTGGGCACAATCACAACGATTTACCTCTAGCGGAAGTTTTACTGTTCCTGCAGGCGTAACCAGCATCACAGTTGAAGCTTGGGGCGCAGGCGGAAAAGGCAGCACACTCACAACCAACACAGCTGGCGGCGGCGGCGGCGGCGGTGCGTATGCCAAAAAAGTTATTCCTACCACACCCGGTACAGTATACACCGTAACGGTAGGAGCTGGTGCAACAACTACGGCCGCTGGCGGTGATTCTTGGTTTGGAACCAGCACTACAGTTTTGGCCAAAGGCGGAAACAGCGCAGCCGACAACAGCACTACGGGTGCCAACGGCGGTGCAGGTGCTCCAACAAGCATTGGCGATGCCGGTTTTGTGTTTGCAGGTGGCAGAGGGGCCAATGGTGTAGCGGGTAGTTATGGCGGTGGTGGCGGATCATCAGCAGGTGATACAGCAGGAAATACAGCAACTTCGGTAACCGGTGCAACAGCCCCAAGCAACGGAGGACCTGGCGGAAATGGTCGCAGCGGTTCACAAGGAAATGGTTCAGCAGCTACTGTATTATTGGGAGGCGGTGGCGGAGGTGCTTTGCGCACTTCTTCATCAACCCGAATTGGAGGTGCTGGAGCAAGAGGACAAGTATTGGTTAGTTGGATAGCTCCCGAGATTAATGTAATTGGAAACACCAACAACATTGTAAGCGGAGACACTACACCAAGCACGGTTGACTTTACTGATTTTAGCACAGTCGCTTCTACACGAACTTTTACCATTCAAAACACCGGGTCAATAGATCTTACCATCAATTCCGTTACACTTACTGGAACCCATGCAAGTGAATTTGCTATTTTAAGCATGCCAAGTGGTACGATAGCTGCCGGTAGTTCATCGGCGGTAGTGGTAAAATTTAATCCTACAACAATTGGTCTTAAATCAGCTACACTAAATATAAGTTCTAACGACAGTGACGAAAGCACGTATACTTTTGCTATTCAGGCAACAGGCGTGGCCGCTTCGATGAGCGTGAAAGGAAACAGCAACGTGATTGCCGATGGCGATCTTTCACCAATAAACTTAGACTGGACCGATTTTGGCTCGACCAATATTTTTTCTCCAATCTCTAGAACCTATACTATTTTCAACTTAGGAAATTTTGATCTTAACCTTACCGGCGCACCAATTGTGAGCATTACTGGATCTGATTTTACCATCAGCAGCCAACCTTCAACTACGGTAATTGGCGGTTTAGCCACTACTTCGTTTACGGTTACTTTTAATCCTAGCACTATCGGCCTTAAAACGGCTGACATTTCGATTGCCAATTCTGATACTGGATTGGGTAAAAACCCGTACAACTTTAGAATCAGCGGAACAGGAATTCAAGCGTTTGCCGACACCGATGGCGATGAAGTTTTTGACAACGTTGACCTAGATGACGACAACGACGGTATTCCTGACAGCATTGAGTTGAGCAACTCAATTGTATATGGAACAAGTTCGGCTATGCAAAATATTATTTTAGACGAAACCTTTGGTAGCGGAACCACACGTGCACGCATCAATGTTGATGTACCAACGGCCTCAACAACCTATTGCTACGAAGACGGTACAACAGCTATGGCTGCCGATGAATGTGACGCTACAATCGATTTAAATGATGGTCAATATACCATTTGCAACACCGCACAAATTGCTTCATGGGCTGCCACACATTGGTATACCGGCCCAGATCATACTCCTGGCGACACCAACGGAAGAATGGCCTTATTTAATGCCACCAACGATATCACCGACGAATTTTACCGCACAGACATCCAAGGCGTTATCATGAATGTGCCTTTAACCTACAGTTTTTGGATTTTAAACTTAGACCGTACCAATGCGCCAGGAATTGCCACACGTAATCGTCCGAACATAACAGTAGAATTTAGAGACATGAGCAATAACCTCATCAGCACCATTGCTACTGATGACATTGCCCCTACTACAGCGACTAATGCTGCAGGTGACTGGTACCAATTTTCAGCTACCTTCACTCCACTAACATCTGGATTTACCATTATCTTCAAAAACAACCAACCTGGAGGTGCAGGAAATGATTTAGCATTAGATGACATTCAAATTGTGCAAACCCTACCCGATTTTGATTTAGATGGTGTAGCCGATATGTTTGATTTGGATTCAGACAACGACGGCATTGGTGATATCATTGAAGACCGTTGGCAAGACTATACAGATGGCTATGACACGATGGACATCGCCTCTGGAACATGGGTTGATAGCAATAATAACGGCTGGTTGGATGCTGCCGAAGCCTACTACAACGAAAACATGCCCAAAGATTTTGACGGCGATTTAGTGCCTAATTATGTAGATCTAGATTCAGATAATGACGCACAATTTGACGTGGATGAAGCTGGTTTGTACAACGGCGATGGTGATGTAAATTGTGATGGTGTGGGCGATGGTGCCGATGATGATGGCGATGAGATTTTAGATGCATTTGATCAATTAAACGGATTTGCCAACAGCGGAAAAGCCTTGCCAGACAATACCTCAGTAATTGGCGAACCCAATTTCTTGAATGTGCAATCCAATAGCTTGACCACCGACATTTCTGGTAGTTTGTATGCCAATTTAGATGGCAACAATGACGGAATTATATTTGGTACAACCGATGCTGACAAGGATGGAATCATCGATACTTTTGATACTGATGCAACCGTGTTTGGTTCGCCGCGTGATTTAGACCGCAAATTGTATTTGGACTTTGATGGCCGAAACGATTATGGACAAACCAATGGTATTTTAGGTGGATTAAACGAAGCTTCTTTAATGGCATGGATAGACTTACATGCAGACTTCTCTAGTGAAGGTGTAATTGTAGGACAAGATAAATTTCATGTACAAATAAACAGCAGTAAACAAGCACAAGCCATTGTAAATGGGTATACACTTACCGGCTCAACGGTATTGAATACCAACCAGTGGTATCATGTGGTAGCCATATACAGAAATGGTCAACTGCAGTTGTATGTAAATGGTCATTTAGAAAACAGCATGGCCATTACCGGAAGCATTGTACCTGATGCTACACCGCTTACAATTGGAAAAAGCCCAAATACCTTAAGCCGATTTTTTAACGGAAAAATAGATGAAGTACGTATTTTCAAAGTTGCCCTTTCGGTTACACAATTGCAACGCATGGTGTATCAGGAAATCAAAGACTTTGGCGGACAAGTGCGTGGGGAAATTGTACCCAAAGATATCGAGGTATTGCCTTTTGCCGATTTATTGCGCTACTACCGCATGGATGTGTACAAAGATGATATTATTGATGACTTAACAACCTTAGGTGCCGATGTCGGTACTGGAATGAAAATTTACAACAATAAAATAATTGCTGTTCAACAAGCACCAATGCCTTTTATAACCAAACAAGCAGGTGATTTTGCATCAGCAGTAAATGACACTGCCAATGATGTACGTGGGTTAGATATTGACGAACAAGATTGGTCTATCGTGCATGTTCAACACAACATTACGGCTTCTGCAAACAATGTAGACTTGGGAATGATCGTAGATCCTTCTGTGCAAATCGTAATGAACAACGACAGTAAAATTCAAAATGACTGGTACTTAAAATTGGATGGATCAATTGATTTACAAGGAAAATCGCAATTGGTTCAAAGCGCCAAAAGTGAATTGGATGTAACCAGTGCAGGAAAAATTCAACGGGATCAATCCGGTCAATCAAACGGATTTAACTATAATTATTGGTCATCACCCGTAGGAGTAAGTAATACCACAAGCAACAACAACGACTATACCTTGAGCAGCGTAATGCGCGACGGAACCGATGCCAATAACCCACAAATGCTTAACTGGACTTCGGGCTTAAATGGCGCTCCTACTACACCAATTACCTTGAGTTCATACTGGATTTTCAAATTCCAAAATGTAACTCCGTTGTATGCCAATTGGCAAGCAGTAGGAACAACTGGAACTTTGTCAGCAGGTCAAGGATTTACTTTAAAAGGAAGTAATGCACTATCGGCTACTCAAAATTATACGTTCGAGGGCAAACCCAACAACGGAACCATTACAAGTCCAATTGCTGCTGGAAACTTAAACTTAAGCGGAAACCCCTACCCTTCAGCTATTGACGCCGATTTATTTATCTCGCAAAACTTGGCAGCTACTAATGGAACCTTATATTTCTGGGAACACTACAGCACCAACAACACACACAACCTAGCCGAATACCAAGGCGGTTATGCAACCCGCACCTTAGTTGGTGGAGTTCCACCTGTTTCACCATCAGGTATCAGCGGATTGGGTTCTAGTACCCGTACACCAGGCCGATTTATTCCTGTAGGACAAGGATTCTTTGTAAGCGCCAACACTACTGGTGGAAACATCGAGTTTAACAACAGTCAACGTGCCTTTGTGAAAGAAGACAGCGCCGGATCAAACCCATTGTTCCGTCAGAACAATCTGGCTTCAGTATCTGCAAACAGTACCAATGCCGAAGATACATACACTGAAAATTCGTTTGAGAAAATTCGTTTGGGATTCAATTCCAACAACAACTATCACCGTGAATTGTTAATTGGATTTATGAATGAGAATGCAACTGCTGGAATTGACGCAGGTTACGATGCGGTATGTATGGACAACTTGCCCAATGACATGTACTTCAAAAACGAAGAGGCCAAATTGGTTATTGCCGGTGAAAGCTATTTTGATCAGCACGCCAGTTATCCGCTAAGTGTAAAAACGAGCAGTGAAGGACCTGTAAGTATAGTTTTGGATGGCACCGAAAATTTCAACACCGATCAACCCATTTACATTTATGATGCAACAACAGCAATCTACCATGACATTCGATATGCTAATGTGGAAGTAAATTTGACTGCTGGAGAAACCAACAATCGCTTCTTCTTGAAGTTCAACAAAGGTGGTGCTTTATCCAACCCAGATATTGAGATGACTTCAGGCGTGCAAGTAAGTTATGCTTCGGGCAACAACCATATATACATACACAATGGAACAGCCTCTACAACAATTGAAAATGTGACACTGTATTCACTGTTAGGTCAATCAGTAGCCAGCTGGAATATAAATAGCAACGAGACAAAAATTGAATTGAATGCTCCTCAATTAAGCACAGGTACCTATATTGTGCGTACCAAAACAAATGAAGGAGTGAGCAGTAAAAAAATACTTATCCCCTAAGTAAAACAACCCCCAAATCAACAAAAAAAAGCTTCCTTTTCGGGAAGCTTTTTTAAAATAAATCAGTTCGTTTTACTTCGATAATGCCGCAATCAATTGGGCTAACGAAAGAATTTCTTGCGTTCCAGCTGCCAAGTTTTTGAGCGCATAGGTATTACTTTCCATTTCGTTTGAACCCACAATGACCACAAAGGGAATTTCGCGTTTATCGGCATGGGCAAATTGTTTACCTACTTTTACAGCGTCGGGATATAATTCTACAGCTATGCCGTTGGCACGCAATTCTTTGATAGCCTGCATTGCATAAAGCGCTTCGGCTTGGCCGTAATTTACAAACAAAGCGGTACAGCTTGCCGCCAAAGATTTGGGAAATAAATTCAATTCGTCGAGCACCAAATAAATGCGGTCTAGGCCAAACGATATCCCTACTCCACTCATGTTTTTCAAGCCAAAAATTCCGGTTAAATCGTCATATCGACCGCCACCACCAATAGAGCCCATGGCCACTTCTTTGGGTGCAGCCACTTCAAAAATTGCACCTGTATAATAATTCAATCCGCGGGCCAAGGTCACATCGAGTTCCAAGCAAGCCGTTTGTAATCCCAACGTTTCTATGGCTGAGCCAATGGTTTCTAGCTCTGAAACGCCTTGCAGTCCTTCTGGTGAATGGGCCAACAAAACTTTTAATTGATCTAATTTTTCAGACCACGTTCCTGTAAAATGAAACAAAGGAGATACCTTATCTATAGCAGCTTGGGTTAGTCCTTTTTCTATCATTTCTTTTTGTACGCCGGCCTCGCCTATTTTGTCTAATTTATCTAAGGCTACTGTAAAATCGATTAATTTATCGGCAGCACCAATAACCTCGGCAATGCCCGACAAAATTTTTCGGTTATTGATTTTAATCGTGGTGCCAGCCAATCCCAATTCGGTAAAAACCGCATCATACAATTGGATAAATTCGACTTCCTGCCACAACGACTGCGAACCTACAACATCGGCATCGCATTGGTAAAACTCGCGGTAACGTCCTTTTTGTGGTCGATCGGCGCGCCAAACGGGTTGAATTTGATAGCGCTTGAACGGAAACTCCAACTCATTTTGGTGCTGCACCACATAGCGAGCAAAGGGAACAGTCAAATCATAGCGCAGGGCTTTTTCAGAAATTTTAGTACCCAGTTGTTTGGCGGTGGTGCTGGCCAATTCATTGGGAGAAATTTTATCTAGAAAATCACCTGAGTTAAGAATTTTAAAAATCAAGCGGTCACCTTCCTCACCGTATTTCCCCATGAGTGTATCCGAATTTTCAAACGAAGGCGTTTCGATGGGTTGAAAACCAAATTGTTCAAAATTGCGCTGAATAACTCCCATAATGTGTCGGCGCTTGAGCACTTCTAGCGGTGAGAAATCACGGGTACCCTTAGGAACACTTGGTTTTGCTGCCATATTTCTGGAATTTAGTGGGAAAGAAATCTGTGCTGCAAATATCTTATTTTTATGCTAAATACACACCCAATCCCACAAACTTGTTTCATTTATTGTAAATTCGTGCCAAATTTTACCCATGTTTAAATTATTGCGCGAAAACATTCGAATTGCTTTGGGATCCATCAAAACGCAATTGCTACGCACCATTCTCACGGTACTCATCATTGCCATAGGAATTACAGCATTGGTATGCATACTCACTGTTGTGGCCGCGCTTGAAAATACAGTTTCGAGTGATTTTGCCTCGATGGGCGCCAATACCTTTAACATCAATCAATATCCGTTTGAAACCCAACGAAGAGGTGGCGGTGAACGCGAAATCATCAACCCCATAATTTCCTACCCCGAGGCGGTAGCATTTAAAGACAAATACCAGTTTCCACTCACCCAAACTTCACTTTCGTTTACGGCCGCATCCAATGCCGAAGTGAAATTTGATTCCAAAAAAACAGATCCCGAAATAACCATTTTGGGAGTAGATGAGAATTATATGGTCAACTCCGGACTGGAAACAACTGCCGGACATAATTTCACCTCCTTCGATATCAAAAACAATTCGGCTACCTGCATTCTGGGTTCTGATTTCTTGAAAGATTTATTCAAAGACGTAAATCCAATAGGCAAAAGCATTTCGATCCGCGGCGCAAAATTTAAAGTAATTGGTGTGCTCAAAGAAAAAGGATCCACCTTTGGCAACAACCAAGATTTGCGCATATTACTACCAATTCAAGTGGCACGTTCTTTGTTTACTGCGCCCAACATCAATTATACTTTAAGTGTAATGGTCATTAAAAAGGACGTGTTAGAAGCAGCTATTGATCATGCCAACAGTGTGATGCGTCGCATACGCAAACTCAATCCCATACAGGACAACAACTTTGGCGTTTCGCGAAGTGATGATCTGATCAATAAAATTTTAAGTATTACACAATATTTGGGCATTTCGGCCTGGGTAATTGGAATCATCACCATTTTTGGATCGTCAATTGCTCTGATGAATATCATGTTGGTTTCGGTTACCGAACGCACCCGAGAAATTGGGGTTCGCAAAGCCTTGGGTGCCAAGAAAAGCACGATAGCTACTCAATTTTTTATCGAAACCATTGTGATTGGACAATTGGGCGGATTATTGGGCATTATCATCGGAATCTTAGCTGGATACGGCATTGCCTCACTCCTCAGCTTTGCTTTTGTAATTCCTTGGTCGGCTATTACGGCAGCAGTAATAACCACCTTTATAGTAGCGGTAATTTCGGGTTCTTATCCGGCCATGAAAGCGGCACAACTTGATCCAATTGAAGCCCTGCGCTACGAATAGTTAGCGACTGGCACGAATCATGCGATCGTTTCCGTACAAATCTTTTCGGAGTTCTACCTCAGTAAATCCGATTTCACGAAACAACTGAAGGGTAGCTTCACCCAAATACTGATTAATTTCTACAAATAAATGGCCATTTGGTGTTAAAGATTCAAAAGCCAACTCCCCTATTTTTCGGTAAAACAACAGCGGATCTTCATCGGCTACAAACAATGCCAAATGCGGTTCGTGTTCCAATACATTGGGCAATATTTCGTGTTTTTCAAGTTCCCTCACATAAGGCGGATTGGATACAATTACGTCAAATTGCTGATCCAGTTTTGAAGTTTCGAGTATATTTTGGTTAATAAAATTGATCGATACGCCATTTTGATTGGCATTCAAACGAGCGATTTCTAATGCTTCTTCTGAAACATCCAAAGCAGAGACCTGCACCTCTGGAAGATTTTTTGCCAAGGCAATTGCGATGCAACCGCTTCCGGTACCGATATCTAGAAATTTAGGGAAGTAGGTGGTAGGTGGTAGGTGGTGTGTTTGGTATAAGGAATCCTTGAAACTTGAAACCTGAAACCTGAAACTTGAAACTTGACTAGAGGCGTGAGCCGATTGATAGAGCGATTGTGGAATAAACCTGAAACTCTCCATCACCCAAGCCACCAGTTCTTCGGTTTCTGGTCGGGGGATGAGTACATCAGGAGTAACTTCAAATGGTAAATCACAAAAAATAGTACTACCCAATATATATTGTATGGGTTCGTGCATGAGCAAACGATGGCGAATAGATTCCCACTGCTGCAATTGCACTTCAGTGATTTGAAAAGTAGGATTTAAAGCCAAGTCAATGCGTCGCAGTTGGTGCACATGTTCGGTTACCATATAAAAGAACGACTGCGCTTCGGCTTCGTCCACAACTGTAAGTAAACTGGTAATGAACTGTGTTTTATAACTGTTGAGTTGCATTATAACTTTTTTAGCATCCAAACTGGACAAGATGTATGACCAGTATTGCCCATGGGCGCATCTATGTATTCAAAACCAAATTTGGTGTATAATTTTTGAGCGTCCTGCATATAAGGCATGGTTTCTAAGTAGCAATATTCGAAGCCATTGGCTTTGGCAAAATCCAAACACAATTGCATAATGCTACTCCCTATACCTTTTCCCCTGGCTTCAGGCAAAAAGTACATTTTTTGCAATTCGCAGATATTCGCTGCCTCATTTTCCAATTGTTGAATGCCTGCGCCGCCCACTACGGTTCTGTTTTGTTCAACCACAAAATAACAGGCACGTGCAATGGCATAGGTTTGCTGCATATAATCCAATTGAGGATCTGCAAAGGCGGTTCCAACTTTGGGCACGTTATGCTCAAGCAATACATATCGAATGACCGCAGCAATTGCTGAATTATCTTGAATTTCAATAGGACGAATATGAAACGAATTCATGCTGAAGATGGCTTAAAATAAGGAACAAAAATAGTATAAATTGTACCCTTATTCGCTGGCCATTGGAAGAAATACTTATCCTTTTTTTTATTGTCAACTTCACTAGACAAGATAGAATATCCTTATTTTTACCTGATGAACTTGCACGAAAAATACATGGCCCGTTGCCTAGAATTGGCTCAAAAAGGGTTGGGAACTACCTATCCTAACCCCTTGGTGGGAAGTGTAATCGTGCACCAAGATCGCATCATTGGTGAGGGCTGGCACCACAAAGCCGGCGAGCCGCATGCCGAAGTAAATGCCATCAACTCGGTAACAGATACAGCATTGCTTGCTGAATCTACCCTTTATGTAAACCTTGAGCCCTGCAGTCATTTTGGCAAAACCCCGCCTTGCTGTGATTTACTTATTGACCAACAAATTCCCAAGGTGGTAATTGGCAGTATAGATCATCACTCAAAAGTAAATGGCACCGGTATTGCGGGTTTGCAAGTGGCTGGAAAAGAAGTGATTGTTGGTGTTTTGGCCAACAAATGTGCACAATTGAATCGTCGCTTTTTTACTTTTCATAAAAAAAAACGGCCCTACGTTATTTTAAAATGGGCTCAATCGGCCGATGGATTTATCGCGCCACTCAGTAAAGAAAACCGTCAACCCGTATGGATTAGCAACGCTTTATCACGCCAATTGGTGCACAAATGGCGAACAGAAGAACACGCTATTTTAGTTGGCACACAAACGGTATTGGACGACAATCCGCAATTGACTGCCCGCGATTGGCCAGGTACAAACCCCATTCGTGTAGTCTTGGATCAGCACGCACGAATCCCAAAAACAAGCGCCCTTTTTAATTCAGAAGCTGAAACCCTAATAATAAGTCAAAACGAAATTGATTTTTCGCACAATGTAGCCACACAAATCACCGATTATTTATACCACAAAAACATACAATCGGTCATCATTGAAGGCGGCCGTCAAACCTTGCAAACCTTTATCAACGAAAATTGTTGGGATGAAGCGCGGGTGTTTACGGGTGAAATTCAATTGACAGATGGAATTAGCGCTCCTCAGTTTCAGGCAGTTCCTTTTACAGAAGAAAAAATAGACTCAGATACCCTAAACATATATTATTATGATAAAGAACATTGTATTTGATTTTGGCGACATCTTTGTCAATTTACGCAAAGAGGCTACAGCATTAGCATTTGATCAATTGGGCATCAACCCATTTACACCCGAATTAGATACACTAAATAAGGCCTATGAAATTGGTGCAATCAGTGAAATGGACTTTTTATCAGGCTTTCAGAAACAAAATCCAGCCATAGATGTATTGGCCATTCGAAATGCATGGAACCAAATAATTGGTGACTTTCCGCTGTATCGATTGGAGTTTTTGCAACTGCTCAAACCCAATTACCGCTTATTTTTATTGTCCAACACCGACTCGACGCACATTAGTTATTTTGAACACCAAGTGGGCTTGAGTTTTTCCCGCGATTTTTACAGCTGTTTTGAAAAGGTGTATTTTTCCTTCGAGATAGGCATGCGTAAACCCGACGCCATATGCTTTCAAACCGTCATGGCACGGCACGAATTGCAAGCCAAATACACTTTATTTGTAGACGACAAAAAAGAAAATACCGATGCCGCTTCAGCATTAGGATTATCAGTTTGGAATTTACAAGTAGGACAAGAAGATGTAGTGCAACTGTTTGAAAAAAATATACTATAAATATTTTGCATCCCAACGACACCTATAAAACCCTAGCCGAGGCGACTGAAGAAACCTTGTTAAAAGAAAAAAACAGCAAGTTTTTGGGGTATGCATATCCAATTACATCAGAAGACGAAATAAAATCAATACTTGTTGGTTTACGCAAACAACACCCCAATGCAGTGCATTTTTGTTATGCGTACCAATTGGGAACCGAGCAAATATCCTATCGTGCCAACGATGATGGCGAGCCCAGTGGCAGTGCAGGAACACCAATTTATGGACAAATTCAATCATATGGGATTACCAATGTGCTGCTGGTAATTGTGCGGTATTTTGGCGGCGTAAAATTGGGCGTAGGCGGATTGATTAGCGCTTATAAAATGGCTGCTCAACAAACACTTGAATCAGCCAGCGTAATCGAAAAAACAATCAATGTTACTTATGTTGTGCAATTTAATTATGCCCAACTCAATAAAGTAATGCGTGTAATCAAAGAAAAAAAACTAACCATTTTAAATCAAAAAATGGATATGCAATGCGAAATAGAACTATCCTCTCGAAAAAGCGCTGAGACCAATTTGCTTTCGGCATTTGAAAATCTATATGAAATTGTGTTGAAAAAAAAGAGTTGAATTAACTCGAAATTATCGACAAAATGTGCGGCGGCGGAACAATCGCTTTGCCCTGTTTTATATCGACAAAAACCAAAATAAATTGAGCAGTTGTTAACAATTCATTTTCGGCACTCCAAATCTCGCAATCAAATTCAATCTTTACCGAACTGTATTGTTTGAATGTAGTTTTTACGGTGAGTAAGTCGTCATATCGAGCTGGTTTTTTGTAATTGATAGTCATGGAAACAATGGGCAAAGCAATCCCGCTCTCTTCCAAACTTTTATACGAAACCCCTTTGTTTCTGAGCCATTCCACTCGTCCAATTTCAAAATAGGGAATATAATTTCCGTGATAAACCACGCCCATTTGATCGGTTTCTGAGTAACGCACCCGAACTTCAATTTGATGTGAAGACATATTTTGTAAGATTAATTTGAAGTTAAAAAAAGGTGAAATTTAATTTGCAATACAATAATATTTTTTAAAAATCAACTTGAAAAATATTTTTTTTTAACGATTTTTGTTCACATATTTGTTACCCCAAAAAACAAGAACAAACAATCCGTTTTACTTGTAGAATAACCTAGATTAAAAAACACAAATTTAACCAAATTTATGAGCAAAACTGTACAATCGGTATGGGAAAACTGTCTTTTATTTATAAAGGACAACATTTCTGATCAAGCCTACAAAACGTGGTTTGAGCCGATAAAATCAGTGAAGCTTACTGACAACGCGCTATACATTCAAGTTCCAAGTAAATTTTTCTACGAATGGCTTGAAGAGCACTACGTTAAATTACTCAAAGTTGCCTTAACCAAAGAACTTGGTGCCAATGCCCAATTGATTTATAAAATCAACATGGAGAACACCTACGGCAACAAACAACCGTTCACTGAGCAATTGCCAAGCGCACACCGTAGCTCAATGAAGCCACAAGAGGTAGATGCCCCGTTCAAAAACCTCAACCCCGAATTAAAAAATCCGTTTATTATACCGGGCATTCGCAATTTAAAAATCGAATCTCAACTCAACGCAAATTATAGTTTTGAAAATTTCTTAGAAGGAGATTCCAACCGATTGGCACGTTCAGCTGGAATGGCTGTTGCCAATAAACCGGGTGGAACATCTTTTAACCCACTTTTAATTTTTGGTGGTGTAGGTTTAGGAAAAACCCATTTGGCCCACGCCATTGGAGTAGAAATCAAAGACAAATACCCAGAAAAAACAGTATTGTATATCTCTGCTGAAATTTTCACCCAACAATATATCGATTCGGTTAAGAAAAACAACCGCAACGACTTTATTCACTTTTATCAATTAATCGATGTATTGATCATTGATGACGTGCAATTTCTATCGGGCAAAACTGGAACCCAAGATGTGTTTTTCCACATTTTCAATTACTTACACCAAAACGGCAAGCAAGTTATTTTAACTTCAGACAAAGCACCTGTTGACATGCAAGACATCGAGCAACGCTTGTTGTCGCGATTCAAATGGGGATTATCAGCCGAGTTGCATCAGCCCGATTACGAAACGCGTATTTCAATTTTGAAAAACATCTTGTACCGTGACGGTGTTGAGATGCCAGAAGAGATCATCGAATACGTGGCCCGCAACATTAAATCGAATGTTCGCGAATTAGAAGGCGCCATAATTTCCTTGATTGCGCAATCTTCCTTCAACAAAAAAGAAGTAACCATTGAATTGGCCAAACACGTAGTTGAGAAATTTGTGAAAAATGTAAAACGCGAAATTTCTATCGATTACATCCAAAAAATTGTTTCCGATTACTTCCAATTAGATATTGACACCTTGCAGTCCAAAACACGCAAGCGCCATGTGGTTCAGGCGCGACAGTTGGCGATGTTTTTTGCTAAAAAATTTACTAAAGCTTCCTTGGCCAACATTGGCTCACAAATTGGAGACCGCGACCATGCCACAGTTCTACACGCCTGCAAAACCGTTGACAACTTGGTTTCTACCGACAAGCAATTCAAAAAATTTGTGGAGGACATCAACAAAAAATTATCCCTCTAAACATGCCCGTAAAAATTGTGATGGTATGTTTGGGCAATATTTGCCGATCACCATTAGCAGAAGGTATTTTACGATCTAAACTTCCTAGTCCTGCTTTTAAAATTGAATCAGCCGGAACTGCGCATTGGCATGTTGGCAAAAAACCCGATGACCGTTCTATTGCTGTTGCCAAGAAAAACGGTGTCGACATCAGTCACCAACGTGGTCAACAATTTACTTCTGCTTTTTTTGACGAATTTGATTACATATTTGTGATGGATCAATCCAATCACGATCATGTCATTGAATTAGCACAAACGCCCGAACACAAACAAAAAGTACAACTCATCTTGAACGAACTGTTTCCGGGCGAAAATGTAGATGTGCCAGATCCGTATTATGGTTTAGCAAATGGCTTTGATCAAGTATACCAAATGTTGGATCAGGCCTGTGAAGTTTTGGCTCAACGTTTAGTACTAAAACACAGCTAACAAATCATGACTCATTCAAACATCGGCAAAATCTACCTGATTCCAACCACTTTGGGCGAATGCGATCCGCTGGCTGTTTTGCCTTTTACTGTAAAACGAACCATCGAATTACTGGATGACTACATTGTTGAAAACGAAAAAACGGCGCGCAAATTCATCAAGAGCATTTATCCAGAAAAAATTCAAGCCAATTTACGCTTGTTTGCCTTGAACAAACACACTAAAGACAGCGAACATTTAGGCATGATTCAAGCTTGCTTAGCAGGCAAGAATATGGGACTAATGAGTGAAGCGGGTTGTCCAGGCATCGCTGATCCAGGTGCAGTAATAGTAAAATTGGCGCATGAAAAAGGGATTACCGTAGTGCCTTTAGTAGGCCCTTCATCTATAACCTTGGCTTTAATGGCATCGGGAATGAACGGACAAAGCTTTGCCTTTAATGGCTATTTACCAATCGATAAATCAGAAAAAAAATCGGCATTAAAACAATTGGAGCGACTTGCACAAGACAAAAACCAATCCCAGCTATTTATCGAAACGCCCTACCGCAACAACAAATTAGTGGAGGATTTGCTTCAATGCCTGCAACCCAATACTTTTTTATGCATTGCCTGCGACATCACTTTGCCTACCGAATACATTAAAACAATGCGCGTTCAAGACTGGAAAAAAGTAAAAATTGATTTGCACAACCGACCTACAATTTTTATCCTACACCGCATGTAAAATGAAAAGTCCGTTTACAAACGGACTTTTCTTTTATACAAACAACTTATTTACTGCACGGTTGGGTTGTTTTGTGCCACAATAGCATGTGTTTCATACCCAGCAAAATCACGCATATAATTGTGAACGCTTGAACCGTATTGGTCTTTGCACTTTCGCTTGCCTTGGCTGTATAAAAACTTCTTCACAGAGCGAACCCCGCCCAAATGGGCAGCGGCCAATATTCCTGACTCGGTTACGCGCACGCCGGCAATGGTTTTTCCTGAAAATGCATCAATTTCATTTTGTAGATTCCATTTGTTTTTGGCCAGCAACACCAAAAAGGCTTGCTCTTGCAAACGGGGGGTTTGCAAAAAATGCTGGTGATTGGAAATGCCTATTTCACGCAAGGTTTCGGCACCAAATTGGTATTTACCCATATAACCCAAGGTGTTGATTTTATGGTATTTACCTTGAGATTCTTTGAATGCCAATGCTTCTTTAAATCCAATAAAAAACTTGGCCGTATAAGGTGTACTTAAAATTTGGTATTCGTGTGGATTAGAGGAGGGAAATAAGTAAGTAGATTGCGACTTAATTAATTCAGATTTGGAGTAATTATAAGTGGGAATAAATGTACTAAACCCATAAGTAAAATAGAGAATTGCTGCAAAGACTACGGTGAATAATGCCCATCTTTTTATCATATATTGGTTTTCTTCCCTGCTGTCACCACGAGAAATTTCTACGGGCCAAATATACAACAAATTGTATAAATCTGACTATCAATTAGTTGATATTTTCTAGAAGTAAATAGGATGAAATATCGCCTTAGTTGAACCCTTGAATTCAATAGTGGGAGCTGGAATTTTTACGGTATTAAAAACCGAACAAATCGTCTTAAAAAAATGTAACTTGGTTTTAATTTTGGTTAAATCGACATCCAAACTCAGGTAAAATTGCCGCGTTCGAGCAGAGGGCGACATACTCGAAATAGGAGTTAATTCATTTGCCGATACCATTCCTTCGGCTCCATAACCCATGGCGATATTTACCCAAGCAGGAATAGATTTGGTTTTAATAAACGACTGAAGATTGACCGAAAGCCAATAGGTTTGACCATTGTAGTCCTTGAGCAATTGTTCTTGCAAGGAATAACCCAATAGGCCCGGGCGTTGTTGGGCATAGGCAGTGGTGTGAAACGAATACTTGGGAACAATACGCTGCTCGTTCCACCACAACTCTTGCGAAACATAGAGTGCTGTACCTGCTGCATTGGCAGCCACATCAGACCACGAAGCACCCCATTGCGCCGAATAGCCGTCCAATACTTCGACCGCCGTAAGAAAAGCAAATCCATATGTTGCGCCATACAGCAATTGATGTTTTTTAGAAACTCCGCTCCAAGCCAAGGCCTCAGCACTAAATCGACCTAAATGATAACTCGAATACAGATGTCCGGCTTTGTCCAATTGCATCCACTCGTTTGAGTCATCTATGAAATGAAAATTGGATTTGGGATAGTCAGCGTACCAAAGTTGAGACAATCCCACAAGGGCGGTAACTGAAAGTGCAGTTTCGGAAATCACAACCGCAGAACGACGAGAAATTTGCAAAGAATCAGCGGGTTTTAAAAAACGGTCTAGCTTATCTTGTCCAGCCAATTGAAGTACAATTCCAAAGCAAGAAATAACCAGCCAAAGGCGTTGCATCGTTTAACGTTTTATACCTTGATTACTCACCCAAGCCACATATTTTCGGCGGTTTGCTTCATGTTGGTCAGGCGTTACAGCAAATTCGTGGTACCCAAATCGGGTTACACTGGCACAAAAATAAATGTAGTTGTGTTTTGCCGGATTTAACACAGCATCAATCGCCGAGATATCGGGCATGGCGATGGGTCCAGGAGGCAAGCCATTGTACTTGTAGGTATTGTAAAGCGAATTGGTTTCTAAATCTTTATACAAAACGCGTTTGATGACTTGGTTAAAATCGTTAGAAACGGCTTTTACTGCATAAATAACCGTGGGATCAGCTTCTAATTTTATTCCTTTTTGTAAACGATTCAAATATACACCAGCCACCACAGGACGTTCATCTGCTTTGACGGTTTCTTTGTGCACAATCGAGGCCAAAGCGATCACTTCTTCTGGATTAAGGTTTAATTTTTTTGCTTTTTCTAATCGGGCAGAGGTCCAAAATCTGCGGTATTCTTTTAGCATTTTATCTCGAAACACTTCTGCCGAGGTGTTCCAAAAAAACTCGTATGAATTGGGAATAAAAATCGATAAAACGTTGTTTTTGTTCAAGCCATTATCGGCCAAAAATTGCGGATCCAAGCAGGCGTTCAAGACCGACAAACTATCGGCTTCCAGCTGTGCGCCAATGCGTCCGGCAAAATTCTCCAAGCGTTCTTGGTTATTAAAAGCCAATTTTACGGGAATGTTTTGCCGCAAAGCATTTACAATTTCGTTGCTGTTCATTCCTTTTTTTATTAAAAAGCGTCCAGCTTTGTCTTTTCTAGCAGGGTACGATTTTTTTTGCGCCACTTGATCAAACTTATCCAAGTCTTCTACAAATGGAGCCATTGCTGTTTTCACTTGCTCATAGCTTGAAGCGGTAGGCACGGTAACATAAATTTCGCTTTCGGCAAATTTGGTGTTGGACGCAAAAATGGTGCGGTACATATAAATGCCGTAAGCCGCTACTGCTATTACAACTAGTGCACTAATGCCATAAATGATTTTTTTTGTATTCAAAACGTTTAGCTATTTTGTGAATATATATTGATATAAGGCCTCGTCTTTGTATTCGCCGCGCACCAAATTCCATTGTTTTTTTACGCCTATTTCTTGGAAGCCAAATTTAGCAAAAAGTGCCAAACTGGCTGCGTTATCGGTACCAATATTGGCATACACTTGATGCAAATTTAAATGGGTCTGCGCATATTGCAGCACCAAAGCCAATGCGCCCGATCCGACACCAACATTGCGACAAAGTTTATCGTAGATGAGCACCCCTACTCCTGCGCGTTGATGCGCCGGTTCAAAATCAAACAAATCGATCATGCCAATCGCTAGTCCATTGGATTTGAGGCAAATCACAAAACGCATTTGCTTGGCTTCGTAGATGTCTTGATGTGCATTTTCTAGGTATTGACGGATCAAAAAACGACTGTATGGGGTTTTGGTATGACTGATTTCCCATACCGTTTCGTCATTTTCGATTTGGTAAATGAAATCCAAATCTTCGGGCTCCAAGGCGCGGAGAAACAAGGTTTGATTTTCTAGTGTTTTCATCCTAATCAGCCCAATCCAATTCACCTGCAAACACAAATTGTGCAGGGCCTGTAAGTATTACTTGTTGGTACTTGCCTTCGTTTTCATCAAACGAAACCCATAAGTTTCCACCCGGAGTTTGTAATTGCACTGTATTGGCTGTAGCGAGTTGCAGTTTATGCATGGCAATGGCCACAGCGGTGACGCCGGTTCCGCAAGAAAGTGTTTCGTTTTCTACGCCGCGTTCGTAGGTGCGCACGGCAAACGTATTGGTCGAAACAGGCTCAACAAAATTGACATTTGAACCTGCCGTTCCATACAATTCGCCATAGCGAATAGCAGATCCGTTTTGGTTCACAGGATAAGTAGCCAAATCTGTAACTAGTTGCACATGATGCGGTGAGCCGGTATTGAGGAATACGTAATTTGAATGAACTGCAATATCTTGAACAGATTTCATTTGTAAGGCAATCTCGCCGGTTGAAGTAAATTGAGCAAAATGAGCTCCATCGGGGGCATCAAAATGCATTTCATTTTCTATCAATCCCAAGTATTTGGCAAAGGCCACAAAACAGCGTCCGCCGTTGCCACACATGGAACTCAAATTCCCATCGGAATTGTAATAGACCATGGTGAATTGACCGGGACTATTTTCCTCCAATAGAATTAGCCCATCGGCACCGATGCCAAAATTACGATGACACAACTGTGCAATCCATTCATGGGCAGTTTTAGGGAATAACAACGCTCTATTATCTAGTAGAATAAAGTCGTTTCCAGTTCCGTGGTATTTGTAAAAGGGGATTTTCATCGTGATTTTTAATGCAAACAAATGTACAAATTATCAGCAAACAGCAGCAGGCAAAACAACACAAAACAGAACTACTAATAAAACGTTAAGAGCTGTTAAACGAGCGTTAAACTGTTTTTGCTGCATCATTTCTTTTCTACTTTTACGTTCGTGAAATAACAAATAACCTAAAAATGATTAACATGAACAGCAATTCAAAATTAGTTTTAGTAGCTCTTTTAAGTGGGGTAACCACCTTGGCAGGGTACAAAGTATTTCTAGACGACAACAACTTATTTACCAAAAAAAGCATCGTTACCCAAGCACCTGCGCACTATGGAAAAACGGTTGGATTGAGCAACGAAGTGCTCGATTTTACCGAAGCGGCCGATAAAACCATACACACTGTGGTGCACGTAAAAAACGTATCCTTTCGCACGGTCTCGAATCCGTTGATGGATTTTTTCTACGGATTTCATGGTGGACAAATGCAACAACAAGAACAGGTTGGAACTGGCTCGGGCGTAATTATCTCAGAAGATGGGTACATCGTAACCAATAATCACGTAGTAAAAGATGCCTCCGAAATTGAAATCACACTCAATAATAAAAAAACATACAAGGCCAAACTAGTGGGAACCGATTCCAAAATGGATATAGCGCTACTCAAAATTGAAGCCAATGACAAACTGCCCTACTCGGTATTTGCCGACTCGGATGCTGTAAAAATTGGGGAGTGGGTTTTGGCTGTTGGAAATCCATACAACTTAACCTCTACGGTAACAGCGGGTATTGTATCGGCCAAAGCAAGAAACTTAGATACCAATGGAATACAATCCTTTATTCAAACCGATGCAGCTGTAAATCCAGGAAATAGCGGAGGAGCTTTGGTAAATAATCGCGGTGAATTAATCGGAATCAACACCATGATTTCGTCACAAACGGGCTCCTATATTGGATATTCGTTTGCGGTTCCGTCTAATATTACCCGAAAAATCATTGAGGACATCATGGAATTTGGCAACGTACAACGCGGAATTTTGGGCGTTGAAGGCGGTGAACTCAACGGGAATGCCTCTAAAGATTTAGGCGTAAGTGATACAGAAGGCTTTTACATTAAAAAAGTGACCAAAAATTCGGGAGCCGAAAAAGCGGGCTTAACCAAAGGTGACATCATCAAAAAAATTGACAACCAAACGGTTTCTACCTATGCCGAACTTTCGGGTTACATCAACACCAAAAGACCCAATGATAAAGTACTTGTAACTTTTGTACGTGCAGGAAAATCAATGACTACCACTGTAGTACTTACCAAAAACGAATTATTTAATACCGAATTCAAAGGCATTGAAATGGAAAACATTGATGCGGCCGACAAGAAAAAATTCCGCATTGATTCGGGAGTTAAAATCAAAGAGATCACCAATGACAATTTAAAGCCTTATTATGAAGAACTCAAAGGCAACATCATTTTAAGCATCGACAATGCACCAGTAAATGATGTGGAATCAGCTTCAAGAATTTTAAACAAAAAAGACGAAAACCAAAGCATCAGCATTGAAATGCTCAACAAATTTGGTCAACGCATTCGCATTATTATTTAAGGTTAATTCTTCGTTTTTAAAAAGGTCTATTGCATAACAATAGACCTTTTTTTTGCTCGTAAATTTGATAAAAAAAAGTAGACAAAATACTTTACGAAATCGATTGAAATGGGTACTTTTGGCCCATTCTAACACAAACCAAAACAACAATTTTTATCCTTTATGAGTACACTAACTGCCTACGAAAAAGAAATCGCCTTTCAGTCGAGCAGACGACGAGCCGGCGTAGAATTAATTAAAATAATTAGCGATTTGTGGTACGACAAATCGATCGAAATGGTATTGTTTCGAAACCAATTACTCAACCTTAACGTGAGTGAAATATTGAATTTACACGACTATGCCGGCGAATTTGTGGGCAAACCCATTTCAATTTTTGACTCGGTTGAAATTGCCAAGGCAATCTACTCATCAAATTTACCTCCAGCCAAACTCGATATTGGCAAACTTACTTACGAATTTCACAAAGGCGACAACAAACACAACAACGCCACTGGCTTTGTGTTGACCAAATTAAAAAAAGCACAAGACTTTAAAAATAACGAACCCAAAGATGTGGTTTTATATGGTTTTGGTCGAATTGGCCGATTATTGGCGAGAGAGTTGATGTCAAAAACCGGAAAAGGCACGCAGTTGCGCCTACGAGCTATCGTAACGCGTGATAAAAACGATGCGGTTACACTAGAAAAAAGAGCATCTTTGTTGCGTTACGATTCGATCCACGGCGATTTTGAAGGATCAGTTGTGGCAGATACATCAAACAATACACTCAGCATTAATGGCACAACCGTCCACATGATTGCAGCTGCAACGCCAGAGGAAATTGATTACACTGCTTATGGATTTGACAACGCCTTGGTGATAGACAATACGGGAGCGTTTACTACTGAAGAAGCCCTTTCGCGTCACCTCAAATCAAAAGGAGTGGCCAAAGTATTGCTAACCGCTCCGGGTAAAGGCATGCCCAACATAGTGCACGGAGTAAACCATTTGGATTATAACCCAGATAAACTGGACTTGTTCTCGGCAGCTTCTTGTACCACCAATGCCATTACACCAGTATTGAAGGCCATTGAAGATACTTTGGTGGTTGTAAAAGGGCATTTAGAAACCATACATGCCTACACCAATGATCAAAATTTAGTGGATAACATGCACAAAAAATACCGACGCGGAAGAGCAGCCGGATTAAACATGGTAATTACCGAAACGGGCGCGGGATCAGCGGTAGCAAAAGCATTGCCTTCGTTGACCGGAAAACTCACTTCAAATGCCATACGCGTGCCGGTTCCTAATGGCTCTTTGGTTGTGTTGAATTTAGAAGTATCAAGACCTACCTCGATAAATGAGATCAATTCGATCATTAAAAAATATGCATTAGAAGGCGAATTGGTCGAGCAAATCAAATACTCACTCAACAACGAATTGGTTTCATCTGATATCATTGGCACCTCAGCTCCATCGATATATGACAGCAACGCCACACTAGTTTCGGCCGACGGGAAAAACATTGTCTTGTACATATGGTACGACAACGAATACGGCTACAGTCACCAAGTAATTCGATTGGCCAAATACATCGCCAAAGTACGCCGATACACTTATTATTAATAGAGAATCAACCCCTTTAAAATCCGTTCTTGCAACGGATTTTTTTATGTACTTTTAGTACCTTTATTTACTTCATCATTCATGAAAAAAAGTATCCTTTTTCTTTTGTTTTTGTACAATGGGCTTGTCTTTTCTCAACCCAAGTATGCCGTATTTTCTGGACTCAATTATTCGTTTTTCACCGATGGTTTTGCCGGACAAATTGGGGGTGAAAACTCCATCGGAATACAAATAGGCGCCCTAGCTGAATTTGAACTAACACCTAAAATCAGTTTTAGACCTAAGCTGATCTATTCGCAACAAGGTGATCGCAGCAAAACCAGTGATGACAGTGAATTTAGCACAGAACTCACCGATTTAGATTACCAACTCGATTACCTGAATATACCTCTCGACTTTACGTTTGGCAAAAAATTCTATTTCTTAACGGGTCCACAACTCGGATTTTTAATCCAACAAAAATGCAGGGGTGTTTATGTGGGTAAAGTACCCAACGACATTGAATTGGGACTAAACCTCGGTACAGGATTTACCATACACCACGTATTTGTTGAATTTGGTGTTTTTCAAGGACTTAGTACCTTACTCAATTACTCGTACGAACCTACCGGTACTCTTGTAGATGTGCGCAACGGAATGGCCAAATTTACGGTTGGGTATCAATTATAAATCCACCTAAAATTAAGATGCACATGAAGTCAACCCGCCTTTCACGATTTTGGAAAAAAATAGGTCCAGGTTTGATCACCGGCTCAAGCGATGATGACCCGTCTGGTATTGCCACCTATTCCCAGGCGGGAGCTGCTTATGGACTCACTACATTATGGGCTATACTTTTGTCATTTCCCTTGATGGCCGTGATGCAAGAAATGTGTGCACGCATTGGGTTGGTTACTTCTCAAGGCCTTACAGGCACCTTGAAAAAACATTACTCCAAACCCATCCTGTACCTGATGCTTTTGTTTAGTTTTCCGGCGATTGTACTCAATATTGGTGCTGACATTGCTGCTATGGGTGCAGTTGGTAATTTGCTTTTCCCAGCTATTGAAGCTTCTTTTTTTAGTGTAATTTTTACTGTATTGTTACTAATCGCCATTGTATACCTACCCTACCGAAAAATTACTGCCGTACTCAAGTATTTGTGTATCGTGTTGTTGGTGTACTTTATTGTGCCTTTTTTATACAAACAAGATTGGTTGTTCATTGTGCAATCTACGTTTATTCCCACCTTACAATTTAACAAAGCATTTATTGGCATTATAGTGGGGATTTTAGGTACTACTATTTCGCCTTATTTGTTTTTTTGGCAAGCCAACATCGAAGCCGAAGAAATGAAACAACACAAAAAACACCTGATAGTAAACAAACGTATTATCAGCGACATGAAACAAGATGTGGATTTTGGCATGGGATTTTCGGGCCTAGTAGCCTGGTTTATCATTCTTACTACCGGAACGGTTTTGTTTAATTCGGGCATTCATCAAATAGACACAGTTGAACAAGCGGCCAAAGCCCTGCAGCCTATTGCAGGTAATTTTGCCTACTTATTATTTTCTATTGGTATTATTGGCACAGGATTTATTGCCATCCCGGTTTTAAGTGGTTCCTTGTCGTACATCTTTTGTGAAACTTTTGGTTGGAAAGAAGGGTTGGACAACAAATTTAACGAAGCCAAGCCTTTTTACATGATCATTATCATTTCGCTACTATTGGGCTTATCGCTCAATTATATTAGCATTTCGCCCATTCAAGCCCTAATTTATTCGGCTATATTATATGGCTTAACAGCGCCCGTATTAATTGGGATCATCTTGCACATTTGCAACAACAAAACCATTATGGGACAGTTTACCAATTCAAAATTTAGCAATTTAATTGGTTTGATTACTTTGATGATTATGACTACTGCCTCAGTAGCTTTACTGTATCTCGAGCTGGTTAGTGCATAAAAAAATCCGATGAAATTCACCGGATTCTATTGTACTTATTCGTTGGGTTTGGTTAAATAATACACCGGTAATCCCAGCAGCATGATTAATACGCCCCAACCACACGTATCGGTTTTGGTAACCAACAAAGCAATAGAAATTGCACTGGCCAACACAATGTACATAAGCGGAATATACGGATAGCCAAAGGCTTTATATGGCCGTTCAACATCGGGCATTTTTTTACGTAAGATAAAAATTCCGTAGATGGTCAGGATGTAAAAAATCAGTACAATGATCACGACAAAATCGAGTAAATCACCATATTTTCCTGTAAGACATAGCACTGAAGCCCATATACATTGTGCCCATAATGCCCAGGATGGAACCTGAGCTGCGTTTAATTGTGCCGCTTGTTTAAAAAACAATTTGTCTTGCGCCATGGTATAATACACACGAGCACCTGCCATAATTAATCCGTTGTTACATGCAAAAGTAGACACCATAATCATTAAGGCAATTACATAGGTGCCTATGTGGCCAAATATGGCTTGCGAGGCAACTACAGCCACACGATCAGAAGGTGCAGTTGCAATCCCGTCCAGCGGAATTACCGCCAAATACATCAAATTGGCCAACACATAAATCACACTTACAATTAATGTTCCCAAAAATAAGCTTAAGCCTACGTTGCGTTTTGGATTTTTCATTTCGCCTGCAATGAAAGTTACGCCTACCCAAGCATCACTCGAAAACAAGGATCCTACCATAGCAGCTGCAATACCGGTAATTAATGCCACTCCACTAATGGGCGACCAGCTAGCGGTATCTTTTACATATGACGTTGTAATCCAGGCATTGCTCCAGTTTGAATGCCAAATATCAGCATCAGCGGCAAAAAACAAACCGCAAAGAATAAGTCCAGCTAAGGATAAAATTTTGATTATAGTGAGTATAGTTTGTAAAACCTTACTGTTTTTTACACCTTTACTATTTAAATAAGTTAACAAAATAATAGTGATTATCGAAACGAATTGAGCTGCATTAAATTTGAACATACCCACTGTAAACAATACATTTTCATCACTAAATGGAGGGTAGATATAAGCAGCAAATTTCGAAAAAGCAACACCTACAGCAGCAATTGTTCCGGTTTGAATTACCGTAAAGAAACTCCATCCGTATAAAAAGGCAATGAGTTTTCCATATGCTTCTTTAAGATAGACATACTGTCCGCCTGCTTTGGGAAACATGGCGCTTAATTCGCCATAACTCACCGCTGCCATGACCGTAATTAAGCCCGACAAAACCCAGACACCTATGAGCCAACCAGCAGAGCCAACTTGCCTTACAATATCGGAGCTAACAATAAATATTCCTGAGCCAATCATAGAACCCACGACCAACATGGTGCCGTCTAATAGGCCTAATTCTTTTTTAAATTCTTCTGGTTTGTTTTCCATGCGTGTATTATTTGGTTTTTGTAGTTGGATCGAGGCTAAAGATATAAAAAAAGCCCCTACCAAAGCAGAGGCTTGTATTTTAAAGAAAAATGTACTTATTAGCTAGCGGCCGCAATTAAATTAAGTGCTGATCCCGCTACAAACCAACCTATTTGGCTGTCGTTGTAGGAATGATTAGCCAAGATGCTGTCTTTTGAACCATCAGCATGTGTAAACACTAAAGTGAGTGGTTTGCCCGGAGCAAAATCAACCAAATCTATAAAATCAATGCTGTCGTTTTCTTGAATTTTATCGTAATCAGCTTCATTGGCAAACGTCAAAGCCAACATGCCTTGCTTTTTCAAGTTGGTCTCGTGAATACGGGCAAATGATTTTACCAAAACCGCTTTCACACCCAAGAATCGAGGTTCCATCGCCGCATGTTCTCTTGATGATCCTTCGCCATAATTGTGATCGCCCACCACGATAGATGAAAGGCCAGCGGCTTTGTAGGCACGCTGTACAGCGGGGACGGTATCGTAATTTCCTGTCAATTGATTTTTTACCGAATTGGCTTTGTCATTGAACGCATTTACCGCACCAATTAACATGTTGTTGGAAATATTATCCAAATGACCGCGGAAACGCAACCAAGGCCCAGCCATAGAAATGTGGTCAGTGGTACATTTACCAAACGCTTTGATGAGCAATTTGGCTCCGGTAATATTTTTTCCGTCCCAAGCATCAAAAGGTGCTAGCAATTGCAAACGATCGGATGTTTCAGAAACCACCACTTGCACGCCACTTCCATCTTCGGCAGGGGCTTGAAATCCAGCATCTTCAACTGCAAATCCTTTGCTTGGCAATTCATCTCCTGTTGGAGGAAGTAATTTTACTGCCTCACCTTTGTCGTTTAATAAAGTATCTGTTAATGGGTTAAAGGATAAATCACCTGATATAGCCAAAGCAGCAACCATCTCGGGAGAAGTTACGAACGCATGTGTATTTGGGTTTCCATCGGCACGTTTAGAAAAGTTTCTGTTGAATGAATGTACGATAGTGTTTTTTTCGCCTTTGTCGGCGCCTTCACGATCCCATTGTCCGATACAAGGTCCACACGCATTGGTAAATACTTTGGTACCCATTTTTTCAAAAGTGGCAATAATTCCGTCTCTTTCTATGGTATAACGAACTTGCTCTGAACCCGGATTAATTCCAAACTCAGCTTTGGGTGTAATGCCATGTGCTACAGCTTGTTCTACGATCGATGCTGCGCGCGCCATGTCTTCGTAGGATGAATTGGTACATGAACCAATTAATCCCCACTCTACTTTCAATGGCCAATCATTTTTGGCCGCTTCGGCTTTCATTTGAGAAACGGGCGTTCCGCGATCTGGTGTAAATGGTCCGTTGATATACGGTTCTAATTCTGATAAATTGATTTCAATTAACTGATCAAAATACATTTCTGGATTCGCATAAACTTCTGGATCTCCTGTTAAATAAGATGCAACAGCATCGGCCGCATCCACCACATCTTGACGTCCAGTAGAAGCCAAGTAGCGACGCATCGAATCGTCGTACCCAAAAGTAGAAGTGGTAGCCCCAATTTCGGCGCCCATATTGCAAATGGTTCCCTTACCCGTACACGACATATTGATGGCACCTTCACCAAAATACTCTACTACAGCTCCGGTTCCTCCTTTTACGGTTAAGATATCAGCCACACGAAGAATCACATCTTTGGGTGCTGTCCAACCGTTTAATTTTCCGGTCAATTTTACACCAATTAATTTCGGGAATTTCAATTCCCAAGCCATGCCCGACATCACGTCAACGGCATCAGCTCCTCCTACTCCTATGGCCAACATACCCAAACCACCAGCATTCACTGTATGGGAATCGGTTCCGATCATCATTCCACCTGGAAAGGCGTAATTTTCTAATACAACTTGGTGAATAATACCCGCACCTGGCTTCCAAAACCCGATACCATATTTATTAGACACTGACGACAAAAAGTCGAATACTTCTTTGGATTGCGAATTGGCTACAGCCAAATCGGTTTTTGCACCTACTTTTGCTTGAATTAAGTGATCACAGTGCACAGTTGTGGGTACGGCCACTTTGGGTTTTCCGGCATGCATAAATTGCAGCAAGGCCATTTGGGCAGTAGCGTCTTGACATGCCACTCGATCTGGAGCAAAATCAACATAATCGATTCCTCGACTAAACGCTTGCGAAGGCATACCTTCCCACAAATGGTTGTATAGAATTTTTTCAGTTAGGGTTAAGGGACGTCCCACAATGGTTCGTGCGTGATCCACACGAGCGGTCATATTTGCATAGACCTTTTTAATCATTTCAATATCAAAAGCCATAATGAATTTGGATTTATATGTTTGTCGCAAATTTAGACAATTCCACCCAAAAGACTGAAAGATTTTTATTGAAAATAGGTTTTTATGAGATAATTATTTTAAAATTCGACATTTCAATACATACTATGCATTAAAAATGGAATAAAAAGCAATATTAATGCGAAATCAATAATTTAAAGGTGTTTTATTGCCAATTTCGAAATAAAAGAACTAAAACAAAGAAGAGATAATTTGTTCTATTGTAATTCCTTCGGCATCTGCTTTGTAGTTTTTCACCACACGATGACGCAAAATACCAATTGCAACCGCTTTCACATCTTCAACGTCTGGAGAGTATTTGCCTGCAAAAACAGCATGAGCTTTGGCAGCTAAAATTAAGTTTTGAGAAGCACGCGGACCTGCACCCCAGTCGATATAGGTATTTACAAATTCGTTGGCTAACGGATTAGCTGGCCGTGTTTTACTTACTAAGGTTACGGCATATTCAATTACATTATCTGCTATTGGAACACGACGAATAAGCTGCTGAAAATCAATAATTTCTTGGGCTTCAAATAGTGGATTGATTGTTGGGTTGTGAGAGGCCGTAGTATTTTTCACTACAGCCACTTCTTCAGCAAAGGAAGGATAATCCAATTTAATCGAAAACATAAAGCGATCCAATTGGGCTTCGGGCAACGGATAGGTTCCTTCTTGTTCAATTGGATTTTGCGTGGCCAATACAAAATAAGGTAAATCCAATTTATAGTTATGACCGGCAATGGTTACAGCCCGTTCTTGCATGGCTTCTAACAAAGCAGCTTGGGTTTTGGGTGGTGTACGATTGATCTCGTCGGCTAGAATGATATTAGAAAATATGGGGCCTTTGATGAATTTAAATTGGCGATTTTCATCCAAAATTTCACTTCCTAAAATATCAGAGGGCATCAAGTCTGGGGTAAATTGGATACGCTTAAACTGCAAACCCAAAGCCAACGAAATTGTATTGACCATTAAGGTTTTTGCCAAGCCTGGAACACCAACCAACAAAGCATGGCCGCCAGAAAAAACGCTGAGTAGTATTTGATCCACAACTTCGTCTTGCCCTACAATTACTTTAGCAATTTCGGTTTTTAAGGCAAGGCGTTTCTCAACTAACTGTTGAATTGCCGCTATGTCTGACATAAAAGTTGAATTTTGATTATTATTTTTTAAGCCAATTATTAGTAAACGCGCAATCACGGTATTCCCCGTTGATTTTTACGTAGGTTTCTTTAATTTTTTCCTCTGACCACTTGGCGATTGCATTAATTTGTTTTTCTTTTAATGCCAAGTCTTTAATTTTGAGGTAATCTTTGCCGTAGTCAGCAGTGTGTTCATTGATGCGGTTGGTAACCATAACAATTTTATATTTTTTCTTCCCAGATTGATCGGTGTCTATCATTGGCATAGAAATTTCACCCTCTTTCAAATTGGATACTTGCGAATAAAAAGCAGGATCCATCTTGGTTAAATCAAAATGCGTATCCTGTGTTTTGGGATTAATTAATACGCCGCCATTGGCTTTGGTTTCTTTCTCATCTGACTCCGCACGCGCAGCATCTGCAAAAGATATGGATTTATCTTCAATTTTCTTTTTGATTTGCAGTATGCGTTCTTTGGCTTCTTTAAGGGATTGATCGGTAACCGTTGGAACCAATAAAATATGACGCAATTCAATTTCTTGCCCTCTGATTTTTTCTACATATATAATATGAAATCCAAAATCGGTTTCAAAAGGATCTGAAATTTCACCTTCGCCCAAACTAAACGCCACATCTTTGAACTCCTTTACAAATGGGGTTTTTTTGTTCATTTTGTAGTAACCTCCACTTGAACTGGAGCCCGGATCTTGTGAATACAATACGGCTTTGGTCGAAAAACTAGAGCCAGCTAGCACTTCGCTTTTGAATTCTTTGAGCCGATCAATTACTTTTTGCTTGTCTGCATCCGAAACTTTGGGTTGAACCACAATTTGAGAAACTTCGAGTTCGGCACCAAAAAAAGGCAGGTCTGCTTCAGGAATCTTTTTGAAAAAAGTACGCACTTCTTCTGGCGTAATCTCTACCTCATCAACAATCTTCTTTTGCATGGCTGAAGTAAGCTTGTTCATTTTGATGATCTCAAACAAGTCGGTTCTAAAATCTTCTTCAGTAGATTTTTTAAAGTACTTGATAACCTTATCCATAGAACCCAATTGTTCGATCATGTAACTCAATTGCTCCTCCATTTTAGACTTCACTTCTTCATCGGTTACCACAATACTATCCTGAATGGCTTGGTGTGCATACAATTTTTCTTCCATCAATTTACCCAACATTTGGCAACGGCTAAAGTCTTTAATGGAATTTCCTTGACTTGTCATCTCTAAAAACGCCTTGTCAATATCTGAATCTAAAATGTTGTAATCCCCAATTGTGGCAATAACACCGTCTATCTTTTGGCGCATATTTGGCGCAGCCGAAACCGGTTTGACAGTGTCTTTACTAATTTCTTGTGCTATAGCGGAGAAGGCACAAACAACTAACATAACTAGAGATAAAAACCCACTATTTCTTGTATAACTCATATTTTTCGTCTTTAAGCGCATCATTGGTGATGTCTTGTTCAAATTTTTTAATTAGTGCGGTTTTTCTGTTGTTGAGAATTACCTCTTTGAGTGTAGGTTTTACATACTCAAAAGGTCCTATTTGATTTTTGCTAATTACCTGTGCAATCTTCACAAAATACACCTCGTTACCCACAGTAAACTCGATTTTTTTACCTCCAACAATATACTGTGCTTTATTGTCAGTATTAATAAAAGGGAGCTTTTCATATACTTGATCCATACCCACCCAAACCGAATCATTCAAAGCATAACTTTTACATTGAATGGCATAAGTAGACCAAAATTTCTTATCCTTTTTTTTAAAATCAAAGAACTTGCTTTGAATACTGCCTATGCGCGGATTGTCTTTATCGAGATGAATGTAACGCAGCCGCACTAAAGTACTATTGGTCCTGAAATTATCTTTATTTTCGGCATAATAACGCTCAAGTTCTGCACTTGAAATAACCGTATCGACCGATCGTTTTACAATTTCTTCTAAATAGGCCTTGGTGTATAAATCAATCTTGTACTGATTAATCAAAGCATCAAAATCTGCTTTTTTAGCC
>VEQT01000027.1 GCA_018883065.1 Flavobacterium sp. | reverse complement strand
ATCTGCGTAGCACCAGTCGTATTGTTTACCACTTTAAAGCGGTATCCACTAGCGGTATTGTTGATGTTTGCATAAATCAATGAACCCATAGTAGGCAAAGTAGCTCCACAAGACACAGACTGTAAAGTAGTAGTCAATTGGAAGCCTTCGTCTAGTTGGCCATCACAGTTGTCGTCGATGCCGTTGTACAACACTTCAACATGACCTGGATTTACAGCTGCAATTGCATCATCACAATCCAAGTTATTCGTAGAATAACCAACTGGAGGTGTATCAGCATTTACTGCACATAATACAACAGGACTTCCTGTTCCATAGGCATCTCCGTCTGCATCTGCGTAGAAAGAGAATGACGCATTTTTGGTGGCATCAGTTGGTGCACAATCGGTGTTGTTTAGCGAGTATCCTGATGGAGGTGTTAACGCGTCAACTGCACATACTGTAACTAAATCTCCAGCACCATATCCATCGCCATCTACATCGGCATAAAAAGGATATAAGGGTGTAACTTGAATAGTTAATGTAGTAGTAGTGGCGCACTGCCCGGCATTGGGTGTAAATGTATAGGTTGTAGTTTGTGTATTATCTAATGCTGGCGACCAAGTACCTTGTGTTACGCTGTCGGTGATTTGATCATTTATTGAATTTAAAGGCAAAGCAGTCAAGATAGTTCCTGCACAGATTGGGTCTACCGCGTTAAAGGTTGGTGTCACAATTGCATTAACTGTAACAATAGCTGAACCTGTATTTCCTGACCCCACAAATGAATTTGCGTCTGTAACCGACACTAAGGTGTATGTTGTTGTAGAAGATGGAGAAACAGAAATAGTTGTTCCACTCACATAATTGGAAACTGTTGTATTGGTAATTCCATCAGAATACACAACTGTATATGGTGACGTTCCGCCTGTAATCGCAACGGCTAAGTTTGCAGAAGATCCTGAGCAAATACTGGCAGTCCCAGAAAGGACTGAAGCAGTTGGAGGCGGCACCATTGTAGTTACCGCAATAGAGTTTGAAACCGGCGAAACTGCCGCTGCTGCTGTAGCAGCCACTTCATAGTAATAGGCTGTACTTCCAGTTAACCCAGTTACTGCTTGCGAAGTAGTGTTTACCGCTAGTGGGTTGTACCCGGCTAAATCGGTACGTAAACTTCCTTTGATGTAGATATTGTCAATTCTACTCGTTCCAGCAGCTGCTATAGCGGATCCGTTTACAGCCGTTGTAGAGGTTGGAATCCATCGTACAAAAACAGCAGATTGATTGTCGCAGGCAGCAGGCAAAGCCAAATTGTTTACCACTGCTGAAGTCCAGTTGTTGGCTAACAAAACAGTCCCTCCTGTTACATCGGTATACGTACCTCCTGCTCCAATTTTGTATTGAATTTTAAAATCACGTGGGCCAGTATTGGATGCAATTTGTTGTGATGATACTTTAATGTTTTTGTACCCTATGGTATTTACTGAAATCTCCCAAAATTTATTGGCTGTAGTCCACGCAGTAGTTGAGGCAGAAAAATCTGTTCCTGATGCACCACTTGACGATATAATTGTACCATTTGAAATTGAAATGGCTTTGCCACTATTATTGGAATTGGCTACATCAGCTGTTAAGGTAGCTCCACTCACCGGAAAAGTCCAACCCACTAGGTTTTCGGCTGCGCCCAAGGTATATACGTTTAGATTGTATCCGCTAGCTGCACTTACTGTATTCCAATTAGCTGTGAAGCTATCATAGGAAACTGAACTTGCTGCATCTGCAACAGGTGCAATTAAATTTAAAGTGGTAAATGACTGTTGAGACCCATAAACCGTTCCCGAATTATCCACCACATACGCTTTGTAATAGTATGTAGTATTTGGGTTTAGTGCCAATAAACTAGATGTATAACTTCCAGATGCTGCATTGGTCGAAACAACTTGAGTTCCGGAGGTAAACCCGCTGGTAGTGCTGTATTCAATTCCATAGGAAGAAGCAGTAGAACAACCACCAACAAAACTAGCGGCAATCGTTGCCGTAGTTTGCGTAATTGCACTACTTGAGCCTGAAGTAACTGTTGAAGGCGTGTTAATTCCAGTTCCAGAAGCCAGTACGTTTATCGTTGTAGCTCCACCTCCTGCGATAGCGATATTTCCGTTATACGATTGGGCCACTGTTGGGCTAAATTTTACATAAATTGTCTCAGCCAAATTACCTGCTGCAGGCGAAAGCGATAATGAACTGCTGTAGGTACCGTTGCTCGAAGTTGCAAAACTGTATCCGCTCAATGGACCAACTGTTACATCGGCTGAAGTTAAATTTGATCCTGTTAAAGCAAAACTCGCTTCAGTTGAAGTAGTAGCAAGACATAGACTTCCAAACGGAGTCAATACTTGTGCTTGCAATTCGGGAGTGGCACTTACCAAAGTAGTAATCGCTGAACCTGTTCCAAACGCAGTCTCTACTGCAACACCATTTCTTGCTTTAACTTGAACGGTATAGTTGGTATTGCTTGTTAAACCGCTAATGGTTATGGTAGCCCAAGCAGCTGCATTTTGCCATACTGCGGCTAATCCTAAGCTGCCGTTTGCTTGTACATATAGTCCGCCTGGCAATACTTGAATAGCATAGGCCGAATCAGCTGGATTTCCATCACCAGCAGCAATAGCAACATCTAGAGTAGTTGCAGTAGCATTTGTAACTGTTGGTGACAAAGGCACATTGGCCAAGGTATAAAACGTAGCATTAGCGCCTGATACGCTTCCGCCCACTGCTTTGAAATTGTATTGTGTATTGACATTCAATCCTGTTAAACTTACAGCAATTGGCGTAGACGAAACACCAGTAACCGAACCCAAAGCTGGAGTTGTTGCAGTAACTGAAGTACCATAGGCAGTAGTTGTTCCGTACTCAAATGCTGCTGTAATACTGTTGTTATTGGCAATTATGGTTCCGTTTAAAATAGCGGTGTTAGCAGTAATCGAACTCGCTGCAGCTGTTGTAACTACAGCTGGTAATGGGTTAATTGAACCCAACACATTTAAACCATTGGCATTGGTAGGCGAAGCTGCTGGGCTCGAAAATCCCCAACCGCCTGTAGTAGTTTGTCCACTGGCATAATAACGCAAGGTAATGGTAGTTCCAGCCGGTACATTTTGCAAGGCCGGTACTCCAGACAAATCAAATGTGCCATTGAGAGGCAAAGTTGAGTTGACAAGTGGTGAGCCAATTAGTGTAAAATTAGATCCATCTAAGCTATAGGCAAATTGAGAGCTTACACCAGGCGATGCATAATAGGTTGCTGTACCTACAAAATTAGCAGTTAATGCTGAAAGCGAGGTTTGATATCCAGTTGCCGGCTGAAGTGTTATTTGAAAGTAATCATTGTTTGAAGTTGCAATGCCGTTGTTTTGAAATCCTTGGGTACGGAATGAATTACTTCCCGAACTGGATACCGCTGCCGACCCCCTTGTTATTGTATTGGCTCCTGCTGCTGAAACCAAATTAGAATTGAATGCTGTAGCAGTTACTGTAGCTGGCGAGCTTTGTCCAAAGAAATTCCAAGATGCAATTGGTGTAGAAAGCACAAGTAGGTTTTGCTGAATAGCAAGAGCTGCATTGTAATTGGTATCACCGGCTTGAGAAGCAGTAATGGTAGCCGTTCCTGTCCCAACAATGGTTACGGTGCTTCCCGATATGGTAGCTACCGCAGTATTAGAACTGCTGTAACTTATAGCCAATGCTGAACTTGCAGTGGCCCCCAAGGTAAATGAAGCGTCATTAACATAATACGTTGACAAGGCATTAAAGGTTATCGTTTGATCGGCAACCGTAATGGCAGCCGTTAAACCTGTGGGTTGACTTAAGGCATAATTAGAGGCCTTTGTGCCCGTTAAGGCATATCCAGAGACAGTTACTGGTATAGCCGTGCCCACCGCTGCTGAATTGAATACAGCTACAGGAGTTCCGCCTATGGCTACATCATCACCCAAAACGGCTGATGGACTTAAAACGGCTGTACCTGTAATGGTTGCCGCTGTGGTTCCATTGTATGGTTTGTCGCTAATGGCAATTCCCGTAATGGTTACAGGCAAGGCATTCACGGTGATGTTTTGTGCTACATTGGGTGCAGGATTGTAACTCGCATCCCCCACTTGTGAAGCGGTGATGGTTGTAGTTCCTACGCCTACAATAGTGAGTATATTACCTACCACAGTGGCCACAGACGTATTGGAACTGCTGTAACTTACTGTTAAACCTGATGAGGCCGAAGCACCCAAGGTAATGTCAGCATCTCCATAAGTGGCATCCGCTAAAGTCCCAAAAGTAATAGTTTGCGCTTGTAAACCCGAAATGGTAATTGAGGCAGTTAAACCTGTGGGTTGTTGCAAGGCATAATTAGTTGCTGCTGAACCCAATAAACTGTATCCAGATACAATAACGGGAATAGAAACGCCCACTTCTGGTGAACTGAACTCGGCTGTTGCGCTGTCAATAACTAAACTCACATTCGCTGCGTCTGCTGAAAGTACACCATTTAAAACTGCAGTACCCGAAAGAGTCGCAAATGAAGTTCCGTCGTATTCTTTGTCATCGGCAGTAAGGCCAGTGATAGTCAATGTTTTTGGAGATACCGCATTTCCTGAAGAAGCTGTAGTAATGTTTACACTAGTTGCTCCTGCACTTGACAACACAATGGTTTGGGCGTTGTAAGACCCTAATACAAGTGCCGTAGACGCTAAACGCAGGCGCAAACTACCACTCACGTTTCCTCCCGTTTGGGCAAAGGTAGCCGTAGATCCGTATGTGGTTCCATCAGCAGAAACTTCAAAACCAGTTGGCGCAGTAGCCACAAGATCTTCGGTAAGGCTCGCGCCTATGATAGCAAATGTTTGCACTGCTGAAGCGGTGCCGTAGATTGTGGTAAAAGCGGCAGCTGTGGCAGCTCCCGAAATGATTGGCCCAGCTGATAAACCTGTAACCGCTATATTATCAATAGAGATTTTAGGTTGAGAACCTGACCCGGTATTGGTACTGTATTCATAAAATCGTAAACGTGCAGTTGCTGAATTATTAAATGCAGCAGGCAATGTTACACTAATGGAGGCACTTCCCGTCACATTGTTTGTAGCGGTATATGGTAAATTAGTTGTGGTTAATTCGGTAAAACTTGTTCCGTTGGTAGAATAAAAAACCTTTAATATCGAGCTTCTAGATCCCGTAGAGTTAAATACAGTTGCCGCATCAAAGGTGAGGGTTCCTGCATTCCTACCTGTAAAGTTTAAGAGTAAATCTACAGCTACTGCGTTGGGAGTTGTACTTCCTGTTGAGAGAAAAAGTAGATTTTGGGTTCCACGCTGTAGACTTGTAGATGTACTAGTAGATAAAGCTAATGTTGCAGAAGACACCGTTATTCTTGTTCCATCACCAATAGTGCCCGAAGCAGTTTGTGCGGCTACTGCTGCCCATTCGGCCGAGTCGGTTCCGTTAAATCCGTTGGGCCAATTGGTAGTATTGGCGATGTTTACAAAATCTTCGGTGTAATTTCCTGCCGTCATGGCATAGGGAGTTTGCGCATGCACCGATGTGGTGGCTAAACTAAACAACACAAAAAATAAACCTAGTGTGCTTCTAAAAAACACCAGCTGTGATAAAACTGCTTTCATAATGAACATTTAGTTTGATTTGAATCACAAAAATAAACATAATTATAAGCTAAAGACTTGTTTAATAATAAGATATTATTAACAATTCGAGATAATAATGTATACTATTTGACGGCGCACTATAAAAAAAGGCCGTCATTTCTGACGGCCTTTTCTATTAATAAGGAATTACTTAACGTTTAATCACTCGAAGTGTTTTCACGTTTTCTCCTTGTGTCACAATTACATTGTACACACCCGCTGGGTAAGTAGAACCTAAGTCTTCTGAGATGTAATCGATCGTATTAATTGAACGTGTCTCAATTAATTTACCTAACATATCATATACTTTTAATTCTACAGCTCCTTCGGTTGACGTTGTTACGTTCAATTTGAATTCCGTTGAATATGGATTTGGATAAGCCTCAACTGTAAATTCATTGGCTGTAACTTCGTTCACTCTAGCATTAGTTGTTGGCGCTGTAATAACGCATGCATCACCAAATGGAGACCATGTTCCTGCTGTCATTACGGCAATTCTTACCGAATAATCTGCCCCTGAAGTAAATCCTGGAACATTTACACGGAATGAGAACCAATGCTTGTTGGTGTCAAAAGTAACTGCCGATTGGTCAGACACTCTAGTCACTTGGAAACGATACTGTGAAATAGAGTTCAACGGCGTAGTTCTCACCAAGCTGTAATCAGTTGCGATTACTCCACCACAGTCAACCAAGGTTGGAACGGCTGGAGAGATAACCGTACAAGCTGAACCATACGCAGAATAACCTGCAGTAGTTTTCACCGCTACTTCAACCAAGTACGTAGAACCATAGTTGAAACGGCTTAACATTGGTAAAGTAAACCAGTGGTATGAACGGTCTTTCACTTGAATTAAGTTGTCACCAGTTGCTCCAGGCGTAACATCAGTTACTCTGAATCTATAACCGGTTGCTCCGCTTAATGGCGTAGTGGCAATTACGGTACCAATGCTTGGTAAAGTAGCTCCACACTGTGCTGGATTTACTTGTAATGCACCTGTTGGAGACAATACAGCTGGCGAGGATACCTCACAAGTTGATCCATAGTAACCCAACCAGATACCGGCTTTCTGTAATTCAACAGAAATAGTATAGGTGGTAGCGTAATCATAATTAGCCAACATGTTCAAAGCAAACCAGTGGAAGCTTCTGTTGATTGTTTGAATCGCACCAGTCGTGTTGTTTACCACTCTAAAGCGGTATCCACTTGCCGTATTGTTGATGTTAGCATAAATCAATGATCCCATAGAAGGCAAGGTAGCACCACAAGATACAGATTGTAAAGTAGTGGTCAATTGGAATCCTTCGTCTAATTGTCCATCACAGTTGTCATCAAAACCGTTATACAAGACCTCGGTTTGTCCAGGATTGATCGCTGCAACTAAGTCGTTACAGTCACCAAAGTTTGGTCCATAACCTGCAGGAGCACCTGTACAAGATACTTGAGTTACATTTTGTAAACCGTATCCGTCACCATCGTTATCTAAGTAATAGGTAACGTTAGCATTTACTGTAAAGGTAAACTCTGAACAAGTTGGTGCAGATGCGTAAGCATTTTTAGGCACCACTTTCCAAGTGTACGTTCCAGGAGCTAAAACAGCTGTATCATATGTCAATGCGGTTTGATCAGCAGAAACTAAAGTTGTAGCTGAGTTTCCAGCATCAAAATACACATCGTAGGTTGCAGCACTTGCTGTAGCAGCCCAAGACAATGTTGTAGCAGCCGTTGAAGCACAAACTACACCTGCAGTAGCTGGAGCAATTGGTGCACTTACGCAACTTGGCGCAGCGGCAGAAACACAAATATTAAAGTTTCCGTTTGCCGCTCCACTACCAGAGTGGTAAACTCTCACATAGTAATCCGTACTTGGTAATAATGTTGTTGAAGTATAAGTCTCCAAACCACCATTATTTGTTGCATTCAAACAAGCCAAAGCATTTGCTGAACTTGGTGTTCCTGCAAAAATTTGCATTACGGCATTGTAGGTAGAAACTCCTTGTACTCTAAACGTGTATGCCACGTTTGTTGTGTTGGCTGGTGTAGTAAATTTATACCACACGTCATCATCAGGCGTACCTGCTGTAGCGGCCGAACACACTTGAACACCAGGAGTAGCTGTACATCTTAGCACTTCGTTGGTTGTGCTGTTAACGGGTGTACAGGCTGTGTTTACGGTTAACTCAATTGCACCTGCAGGCTCATCATACGCTGGCGGAGGTAAAATTTGACTCACACAAAGTCCGAACTCACCACTTCCTGAGGCACCACCGGCTTGACCAGCAGCAGAATCATAGATTCTCAAGTAGTAATCAGTTGACGTGTTTAAGGTAATTGAAGCAACCGCTTGTGTAAGACCTGCAGTAGCTGTGTTGTAACAACCTACAGGTACAAACGAAGCATCCAATACTTGAACAACCGCTCTGTAGTTGGTTGATGCTTGTACATCAATTCTATAGTTGGTGATGGTACTGTTGGTTGTAAACTTGAAGAACACATCATCATCAGCTGTTCCTGGTGTAGCAGCATTACATGCCGTCATACCAGCCGAAGCTGTAGCATTTTTACTGTTGTAAACATTACCACAGATAGAAGCACATGGATCGCTGTTAACAGGTATTACAATAGCATTAGCAATCTCATTATTCGAAGGAATAAGAGAAGGTGCCGCACCACTTGTAGTAGCAGCCGCTGGAACAAAACGCAATTGAGAACTACAATCAGGTGAGTTTTTCAAAGTTGTATTGTTGGCTGTTCCAAAATTGCTTGAATTGGCGTATTGTAAAATCAAACGATTTACAAATGAAGCCGTTCCTGGCGACGTACCGTTCATACCCACAGAGTATGACCAATAACCTGAAGAAGTATTGTTGGTCGCTCCATTAAACAACTGCATGTTACCGTAGTTGAAATCAATGGAGTTGTCACTTTCGTGCAATACCACTTGGAAGTTTAGGTTTGGATCTGCATAAGAGAATTTCTCCATCTCAGCCCATTCGATCACAATATCAGCCGAACCGCTACCCAATGTACCAATTACTTTGTACTTCATAGACGTATTCAAGTTAGCCAAGTTGTTTCCTTGAATAACCAAATCATCCCAGAATGGAGCCAATACATTGTTTTGGCCAGTAGATGTTAGGTTGTTGATATATGTTGAACCTGTTTGCGTAGTGTTGAAGGTCATCCAACCGTTAGAGGTAGCATAGAAGCCCGTTACGGCAGCACCGTTGTACTTGAAGGTTGTACCTGCTAAACTTACGGTATTTGTTAAACCATCATCCGCACTTGATAATGATGTATAAGTAGAACCTGTACTCATAATTGAGTTGTAGGTAATTGCATTTTTAGTAATTGCATACTCACACAAGTTAACGGCTACACCAAATGTTGGAGAAGTAGCTGTTTCTGAACTTGTAGAACAAGTTACGGTACAGTAAAACTCAGAAGCTTCAGTTAAAGCAGTTGTAGTGTAAGTTGGTGAAGTTGCGCCAGAGATTGCTGCAAATGAACCACTCAAGGCACGACCGTACCATTGGAAGTTTAATCCAATTACACCCGCAGAATACCCAGTCAAGGTTAAAGCAGCTGTTGTACCAGCACATACTCCACTGTTTGGGCTAGTAATTGTACCGGCTACAGGAGTACCTGTACAAACTGGTGCAGGAATTACTGAAACCGTATAGTCTTCTGTTTCTCCCCAAGAAGAAACCTGACAAGGACCTGTAATAGCAGCTTCTTTACACACAATACGCATAATAGTATTACCGGCCAAAGCAGTTGCTGGAACGGCAATAGATGAAGTAATGGTTCGTGTTGTACCACTTGCATAAGCCCATAAAACATATGACTCACCTGCATCGGTTAACACGCCGTTTTGGTTCCAGTCAAAGTAAGCATTTACTTGTGAACTATATGAACCACCAGCACAAAGTGTTACATCTACAGAAATTGGAATGGTTTGACCTGCATTGATAGAAGGTGCCGGAACGGCTGCTCTAAAATTAGAATACAAATCGGCTGTACCTGAACCAGTACCTTGAGTTCCTACTAATGAAGCACAGGCAGTAGTATTGTTTAGTGTGCCAAACGTAACATTTGTAATTTCTTCATCTCCTGTAGAACTTGCAGCAGAAGCACAATAAGTAGTTACTGTTAATTGCGCGGCTGTAGAAGTTACACTACATCCGTTTGAGGTAACCACCACTCTATAGAAGTTTGCTGTTGATGCAGCCATGATAGGTGAGGTTACTACTCCTAATGCAGCCGAAGTTGCACCTGTGTAGGTAACATTTGCTGGTGTAGCATCAACCACATTAGCATAAGTTCCAGCCAAAGTAGCCGAACGTTGCCATTGGTAGGTTGCTCCAGGAGCAGCAGTTACAGCAGTAAATGTAGCTGTATTACCTGCTACAGTTGAAGCTGCTGCTGGTTGAGTAGAAATTGTTGGATTGTTAATAGACAATTCAGCAACTGCTGAAGTAGTTGTACCACAAGGCGAAATACCTGACACTACTACTTGATAGAAATAAGAAGCAACCGGTGTAGCAGCAGTAGTTGTAACTGACAAAGATGCAGTTGCAGCTCCAGCATAAGTTACACCTGCTGGCGTACTGTTGGCAACATCAGCCCATGGACCAGAAGCCGAAGTACTATACTGCCATGCATAAGCAGATGCATTAGCAGCCGTTACAGCAAAAGTTGCTGAACCTCCTGTACTACATACTGATGCATTTGCAGCAGAAGCAGTAACACTTGGCGATTGTACTACAGTTAAAGTTGCAGGGTTTGATTCTACAGAAACAATACCTGTAACCAAACATTTGTATTTCCAGCTGTTGTTTGCAATTGTCAAACCTGACAAAGTTAAAGTAGCCGAAGTAGCACCAGAATAGATACCACCATCAGAAATAATAGTCCAGTTGTCTCCACCTTGGTCTTCATACCATTGGTAGGTTGTTACATCAGCAGATGCAACTACTGAGAAAGAGGCTGTCCCTGCACCAGCATCACAAATTGATTGATTGGCAGGTTGTGTATCTATCCCAGTATCCCCAACAAGAATGAATGCAGGAGCTGACGTAACCGAACCACAAACTCCAGTTACAATACATTGGTATAAAGTACCACTTATTTCAGCAGGAGCTGCCGTTATGGTTAAAGTATTGGTAGTTTCATTGCTGTAAACAGCTGAAGCCACAATATTTGTCCACACATCTCCATCTAAGCTTGATTGCCATTGGTACTCAGTTGGATTTCCTGTTCCAGTAGCAGTAAGTGTAAACGATGTGTTATTACCCGTTACAACTGTTTGAGAAACTGTTTCATTTGACAACACAATAGGTGCATTTACAGCAACATTAATTGTTTTAGTTGTTGTACAACCTAAATCTGTTACAGCGTAATATATAGTAACGTTACCATTTGAAATTGGTGTAACATCTCCTGCTGCTGATACTGTAGCAATTGCAGAGTCAGATGTTGACCATGTTCCCAGTGGTGTTGCGTTTTGCAAAGTCAATACAGTTGGTATACAAACAGAGGGGTCACCTGTAATTTCCTCAACAGTTGGAACTGGTTTAATGGTTAATGTAGCCGAACTGTTACCTGTAGTATTTGGACCAACTACTGTTACCACACCACTAGTTACTCCTGCTGGTAAAACAGCTGAAATAGACGTGTTGCTATCTACAGTAAACGAAGCCGCATCTACACCATTAAAACGAACCGCAGTCGAACCGGTAAAGGCCAAACCTGTAATGGTTACCGTTTCACCACCTGCACTTCCACACACTTCAAGTGGTGAAAAGCTAGTTATTGTTGTAGGTGGTGGTGTAAGCGTCCAGGCCAAGGTAAAGGTACCTGCACCTGTACTCCATCCGTCTTGAATCCAATAGGCAGTTTGCGTTGAACCAGTATTATTGGTCCATGTTTGAGCAGTAGTATCTGGATCCAAACAAGAAACTTGAGTTAATGATCCACAAGAACCATATAACAATGAGTTGGCATTATCATAACTACTCACTGTATTTCGAATACTTAAAGTAAATCCTTCCGGTACTGTAATTTTGTAATACGCGTCTGGTGCTGCAGGTGAAAAAGTTGTAGCACAACTTGGCGTATAATTATCAGTTAAACCTGTAGTTGCTCCGGTTACTGGAGAAGTTAATCCAGTAAGATCAATTGCACCAGAACAAATATCAAAAGCAGGCAATGCCTCGGTAGTAAAACTCCACTCGCTGCATCCTACTGCATCACCACTGTTGTTTTTAGGTACAATTTTCCAGAAATAAGTAGTAGCATACAACATTCCTGTAATACCTACAGTTGTTCCTACTATATTACCCAACAAAGTTGTTGTTCCTGCTTGCGTTCCCAAATATACATCATACGATGTTGCACCGGCAGCTGCAGTCCATGTAAGTTGAGCAGCACCTCCTGCAATTACTAAACCGGTCTGACCTTGTGTAGGACTAACCAAGGTAGTACATGCTGGTGGGCTAAACACGTATGGTCCAGACCAAGCTGAATAGCCATTGCCTTGGCAATTACCGCGCACATAGTACTCGTAAAGCGTACCAGCAGTTAATCCTGTAACCGCATAGTTGGTAGCTGTTACAGCCACTCCTGATCCAGTTGGAACACCAGAACCGATAGTTTGCACTGCTACTTCCCAAGCAGTTTCCTCGCAACCTACTGACCATGAAAGATCAGCGCTCACTTGAGTTGCGTTGGCAGCTGTTAACGCTAAAGGTTGTGGACAAGCCACAGCAGCAGTAATCGTTACTACATAATCTTCTGTCTCACCAAATGAATTATTCGTACATGGTGTAACAGCAGAACCGTTTGTGTTATACATCGCACGCACACGTAAACGGTGAGTTCCTAGAGGTGGGTTACACGATACGGCAATAGGGAAAGAGGCAGATGAACCAAGTACACCCACAGCACCACTACCTGTAACTTGACCGTTTGAGAAACCAATACGCTCTGTTGCGTTGTCAAAAGTACCGTCGTCATTGTAGTCAATCCAGGCGGCATATCCTTCTGAATATTGTCCAGCATAAACAGTACAGTTGTAAGATGAACCGGCTTGTAATGTGGTCGTTAAAGCAGGATCGGCCGTGTAGTTAGAATAACCCAAAGTACCACTCGGACAGCCAGTGCCTGAGTTGTTGTCTAGAGTATTTAAGGTTACACGTGCAATTACGTCCCCATCGGTACAACCCGATGAAGTTACAGGAATACAATATCCCAAACGGATAGTAGATCCCGCTTCCCAAACAGATTTATCTACGCCATCACAGTTGGCACGCACCCACCAGAAGTAGTTAGTGTCAAGAGTTAAGCCAGTAAAAGAGGCTGTTGTTACACCAGCGGCAACTGTACCGGATGGCGTTGCATCTACTGCTGGAGCCGTATTGGTTGTAGAATAAATATATTCGTAACCATTAGCCGGATTAGTAGTTGAAGCGGTCCATGATACGTTAGCTGTTAACGTGTTTAAGTTTTGACTAGACAAAACCAAAGCCGTTGGAGCTTCACAGGAAGGTATTAATTCAATTTTTATACCTCCAATGTGAAAGTCGTAGCTAGGTACGTCATCAATTGGACCATCTGTGGCTTGAAATGCCAATTGAACTGATTGACCAGTATAGGCAGATAAGTCTAAAACAAAATCTTGTAAGGCATTTGTAAGCGTAGTTGTGTTTGATGCCTCAAAAGTGTACAGTGGAGTCCAAGTGGTTGCACAACCATCTGTTGAAATTAACACTTTTACTTTATCGTCAGTCCCCTGCATCCCTGCCACATCAGCAAGAGCTGAGAATGTATCAGTGATTGCAGCTTTAAACTTAATTCTACTATTTGCAGTTAAACTAATCTTTGGACTAATTATCCATGCATTTACTGTGGTTCCAACTAAATTTACTCTAGCTGTTGTTTGTCCAGCAAAACTAGTTGAGCTGCCCCATACAGATGTAGATCCAGTAGGATTTAAATTTTGAGCCGTACCTGCTGCTTCACTCCAGCCCGGAAAAACCGTAGCCAAGTTAGAACCTGTAAAACCAGCAAAATTATTGTTTGCAGGCAAAGTTGCTAAAGCAGGTGCTGTAGTTGTTACAGTTATTGCATTTGTTCCATTGGTAACGTTGTAATAAAAATCAAATGGAGCTACAGACCCACATTGTAAGTATTCATATACTTTAACATTGTAGGTTGTACCACATGTTAAACCTGAAATGGCAACAGATGTTCCTGTACCATCATACATGATTTGTTGACCTGAACCAGCATAGGCAGCGTTGGCTACTAATGCAGCTGCAGAACCATCCACTGGATCTGTAATTGCAGATGGACTTAAAATTACTACTCTTCTTGCGCCATTTCCATTCGTCCAAGCTAAATTAAAGCTCGTAAATGTTACTGCAGAAGAAACCGCATTTGACACCTGCGTGGCCGGTGTAGCGGGTGGAGCAACTGTGGCTGGAGCAGAATAGGCAAACTCCGCACTATTTGCACACGTTACTTTGCAACGGTACAATACAGTTGATCCACCAAACGTTGCGGGAGTGTAAGAAGCAGAAGTAGCTCCAGTACCAGTAGACACGTTAATGTAGTTTGAACCTCCATCGGTAGATTGCTCCCATTGGTAAGTTAAACCCGTTACTCCTGAAGATGCACCTGTTAAAGACAAAGCAGCAGGCGTACTTCCTGGACAAATATTTTGTAATGCAGGTGAAGCAGTTCCTGCTACTGGAGTTCCAGAACATGCTGGCAATGCTTCAACAGCTACAACGTTATCAAAATTAATGTAGTAATCTCCTGAAGTAGACCAAAAGGCATCCCATTTTAAATACAAAGGGCCCGCTGGTGCGGTAAATGTGACGGTTTTGTTGGCACATGTTCCAGATACAATATGATTTGTTGCATCGATGGTCTGAACTGTTGTCCAAGGACCTGAAGCTGATGCACCATATTGTACATTAAAACTTCCCCAAGTATTGGGAGTTCCAACAGTATTTGCACTCCAGTTGGCCACTTTGTAATAATAGGTCAACGTAATGCCACCGCCATTACTTGTACCCACCAAAGGTGATACCATGTTACCGGTAGTTACAGTACTGTACATGTTTTTTCGCATCGAAGCACTTCCACAAGCAGTAGTTGAAGTAGTCCTTGTAATGTCACCAGTCCAACCAGTAGCATTTGCGTTAAAATTGTAAGTAGCATTAACTTGGGCTATGATATCAGTAGCTGACAAAGATGTCAATACCATAAAAATCATAGCGAGCCACGTTCGAAATCCTGTTGTAATTGAGGTTTTTTTCTCAATTACATCAGGCTCTCGATTTTTAAGTTCTGGTAAACAACCGGAACTTAAAGAATTGTAGTTTCTGATCATAATAAATAAAATTGGGTTAAATAATTAGGTTAATATATAGAGTTTTAATGTTTTACTAACAAACGAGTCGCATTAATCGATAAAATGCAAAAAAAAACGACCAAAGACACCTAAAGCAGCTTAGGGGAATAAGCTGCTTGTAAAAAATAACTTAAAAATAATTTTAGAACATGAGCTTCTTGGTAACTACAATTCCTTCTTGAGTAGTGACCTGAATCAGCAAGGCTTGTTGAGCAAAATTCAAGCCATCAAATTCAGTTGTGTTTGAATTGAGTCTTGATTTTGAAGCAAGCGTTCTACCGCTTATATCAATAATTTGTACCGATTGCAATACCGCTTTTGAGGACACAATATGAATTGTGCCATTGTCTTTGTAGGCAATAATATCATTGGCTGAAATTACAGGCACCTCGGTGTTGAGCGCAGTTTGAAAACGCAACACAAAACGCGTGTCAAATGTTCCTGCCTCGGCCGAGAATTGGTATGCACTAGCACGCAAATCATGGATAGTTTGTGTAGCCAAATCTTCTAAGTACACCGCTTGGTTTTCAAATAACCCATCAAATTGAGCTAGTGCAACTTCGTATATACCTGGCACTTCAATATGGAATCCTAGCGGAACTTGATCGGTTTCAGAAAACGGAAGTGCTTTTCCTTGGATGCTTAATTTTTTCGAATCCAATACCGAATAAAAACGAACTGAGTTACCTGCCTCTAACACTTCGCCATCAAAGCCGTCGTCAAACGCATTGGTTGCTTGCTCAATGTAGCCGACCAATATTTGTTTGTAAGCTCCTTGGTTGTTTTTTAATTCCAACCAAACTCTGTTTTTTTCTAAAGCAGATAATGGTGAGGTTAATGGCTCGTTATCGATGCTGTTGTTTCTATAAAATTGGGTGTTGTTACCCGATACACGCATGGCATTGGTAAACAAGGCCGTTCCGGTAACTGCTCCTTTTATAAAGAACGATTGACCTGCAGCTATTTTACCAGAAGGAATGGAGGTGTTAATTCCAGGGTTGATTGCTGCTCTTGTACCTGTACCCCCAGTATAATTGTAGACCGCATAATCGTTGGCTACATATACATTACTAGCAAAAGGAGAATTGTGTGTCCATAAATAAATGGTAGAACCTGTTCCCAAAGTTGTTGGGTTGTTGAGCATAAACAAATCGGCATTGATTGCTGAAGGATAAGGATTACCAATTAAGTTTAAATTATTAGCTCCATTTACAGCAATGTTTACGGTATAGTTCCCGTTGTTTGGCACTCCGGTAAATTGTGCGTTATAGATGGTCGTTGCGCCAGAAATATTGAACGTTTGAGGCGCACGAATAATATAACCTCTTCCCGGATCCATTAAAGTAGTTCCTGGAGCTGCTACTGCATTCCAGTTGTAGATCGACGTATTCCACCAAAAATATTTATCAGACAAGGTATTTGGAGATAAGGCAAATAAGGTTTGAGGCTGAACTGGAGATGACCAATAGGTATAATCGTAGCGCAACATACCTGTTGTGTTTCGCTTGTAAATTATATTTCCTGAATTGGTCACATTATTAACCTGCAATAAACTTGCTCCATTTTCAAAAGTTAATGAACCTCCTGCGGTTACAGTCAATTTATCGGTAAGGGTCATGGTAGATCCTGCAGTTATGGTAAGATTACCCGATGTAACTGTACAAGAACATCCGGTTACATTTCCTAATGTAAAGTTACCTGCTCCATTAATTACAATACCCTCAGAAGCAGTTGGCGGCAATGCATTTCCGCTCCATGCAGTACCATTAAATGTTTTGGCAGGCAATACCGTCTGAACTGTGGTTACTACCGTTGAACAACCTGACGCTGTGTTGGTTCCTGTAGCAGTAACCGTTGCTGTTGCAGGAGTATTCAAATAAACTGACGGTGTAGAAGTACCGGCCACATAAGGAATGGTACAAGCTGCATTTGTAAACAAAGTACCCGATATACTTGATGACCACGTATAGGTTGTACCTACAGCAGTGGTTGGTATTTGTAATAATACACCTGTATTGGGGCAAATATTAGCATTTGCCGGCAAAGTAAATGCAGGTCTATTGATAACCGATACAACTGCAGACGTTCTACAGGTTGGGTTTGATGCACAAGCGGCATAGAAGGTAACATTTCCGGGAGTTACTCCATCAACGCCAGAACCTGTAACGCCTACTGGGTTAAATGGACTACCAGACCCAACTGGCGTACCTCCACTTGCAACTGTATACCATTCTATTGGGGAAATGCCAAATAAAAGGGCTGTTCCACCAGCAGGCGGTGTAATGTTCCATATGTAAGAGTAATAGTTTGGCGCATAGTTATTATATGTAGTTGAATACAAGGTATATGTAACGCCCACTGTAAGTAGAGCACTCATACGAGGCTCTAAGCCACCTGCGCTATCATCATCCCCTACTATGTAGTTTCCAAACGCACATGATCCGGCAACAAAGGCACCAGAAGTAATATAACCCATTCCATCATAGGCGGCATTTTGAACCATTTCAAAAGTATAAACTCCGGTTTGACTCACTTGAAAATCTATGCGAGTATAGCCAACCTGTGTACCTGAATAACTACAGCTTGGCGAATTAGCTGACCCGTTTTGACGAGGCGCAATTGGATCTGAAGCTGACCATGAACCCGAAATAGTAGAAACTGGATTCACAAAGCCCGAGCAATTTGTAGTTGACGTTAATGCAGCTGGATTTCCTGGACATATTGTAGACCCTAACACTCCTGTTGGTGGTGGAGCCAATACAGTAAAATTAGTTAAACTGGTTCCAGAGGCAGTAGCGCTCGATACCACTATAGGCCCTGAAGTAGCAGTAGCAGGCAAGGTAACTTGCATGGTCGTACTGTTTACTACATTGTAAACTGCAGAAACTCCACCAATTGTAACGTTAGTGATGTTTACAAAATTTGTACCTGTTAGTGTTATTAAAGTACCACTTTGACAGTTATTATTAACGGGGGTAAACGAAGTTATTGTCGGAACAGTTTCACACGTTATGGTAGCTGCCCATCCTGGTCGAGTAATGATAAAGTCTGATGAGAATACAAAAGTCAGCGAACCATCAGCAGCTGTTGAATAAATGTTACCTGGCGAATTGGTTCCATAAAAAGATCCCGCTGGACAAGTTGTAGTATTAAACCCCGCTGGCAAACCAGAAGATATCAAAGCAGCAGCAGCACTGTTTCCATTGTAAATAGACATTCCATCCCATCTGTCCTCTGTTGAAAACGAGCTAAAAGAGGCTTTAATTTTTGCACCAGGGATACTTGGAAAAAAGGTAAACGTATAACTTTCATTGTTGGCATAATCAGTACCAGCTGAACCGCTATCAAAAAAAGTAGCTGAACCTGAGGAAGCCGAACAGGTATATAAGAAACGGTTGTTTTGCGCTGCAGTCAAATTAATTACAGTGGCTGCTGGCTGAACAAGTGTAGTAAATACGCCTGGAATTGGTGTCCAAATGCTATATAAACCATTGCAATTTGATCTCACCCATACATAATAAGTAGTTGAAGAAGTAAGATTGGTAATGTTGGCTGTTGTAACATTAAACCCTGTACTTCCTGTAGGTGGAAACCCATAAGAAGGTGGATTTGGTGAACTACTCACATAATATTGGTATCCATTTGAAGGCAATGATGGAGAATCGTCCCAGAAAATAGTTGCCGCTGAAAAAGTTACAGTTGATGCAACAATGTCTGCAGGGGGTCTACAGGTTTCTACATTCAAGTAAACATTATCAAGCAAGGTTGTACCACCTGTTGTGAATGGTGTGTAGTCTTGAAAACCAAAATAATACGTTCCAGAAGTGGATGGCGTAAAATCAACTACATTAATAAATGGCCCACCTTTAATTGACGGATGGTCTACCAATACTACACTCATAGCGGCCTGCACTGGTGAAGTTCCAACGTATACTTTCATTTTTTGCTCGATTGCCAAAAATTGAGTAGACGAACCGTAAGCATATTCTAATCTATAGGTAACTCCCGCACTTAAACTAATTCCTTCGGTATAGTAGTAGGCATTGTTGTTTTGGCCTCCCAAAACTGTACAACGCATGTGTTTGGTATTAAATCCCCAATCAGGTGTAGTTGGATCAGAATTTACCCAATAAGTAGCGTAAGGAGAACCTGTGTAAGGAGGCAGAGGAGTAATTAAATTCTCGGTAGAATTACAAGCAGGTAAATAGGGCGGTGTAGAATCTTCAAAATCTTGCTCGTATGGAGCGCCCGTTACAAAGGGATCGGCAACAGGTGTACAACGTGTTGTAAATATACCTGCTATAGACCAAGCTCCGGTAGCCGCACAATTAGAACGCACATATACGTAGTATTGGGTATTTGGCGCTAAACCAGTTAAGTTTTGAGTAGTTCCTGCAATTCCTGTAACTTGTGGTGTTGTAGCGGCAGTTGGCAACACAGCAGTTGTAGAATAATACAATTGATAATTACTTGCTGCTGGGTTTGGGCTATGGTTTGCTGAAGCTGTCCATGAAATAGTTGCACTATTGTGCGTAATTGTTAACGGCAAAGCTGTTACGCCACTAGGAGCAATACAAGCTGGCGGTGTAAAAGTGAATTTTGTTGGCACCGAAATACAAGCGCTTTTTGTTGCAACAGTTACGTTGTTGGTTGTCCCTAAAGGAAATGTTGTTGGAGGAACTGGCCAAACTAATGTTGCAGCCGTTGGAAGACTTAAAGCTAAGAAATCGCTATTAGACGCACCTCGTAAACCAATTTGACCATATAAAACAGTTAATGCATTTAAGGTATTTGGTGTAGTGGTTGGTCTATAAATCATGTCAATCAATCCAGATTCGTTAAGCACAATTTGCATATTTAAAGTTCCTGCAATTGTTGTACCTGTTGCATTTACGCGCACACCAATAAACTCAACTGTAAGCGTTCTTGCTACAAGATCTGTTCTGTATTTTATGGACACGTTATTGTTTCTGAGATTTGTACCATAAACTGAAATTGCACCATTGTATCCTTCCACACTAGCAATTGGGTTGTAGTTGGTAACTGAAGGCAATGTGGCACCAAAAGAGATAAAACCATTTGGAGAAACATTTACGGACGTGTAGACGGTTCCGTTGTAGTTAAAATTAAAACCAATAGGAATAGTTGCCGCCGTGTGGTTATCCCAATTTAATGTGGCGCTTGGCGTTGGTACAGGATTTGTCCAAGAAATTTCTGTAGCACCACCTGCAACTGTTAACGGTACGTATGAAGCAACTGTTGAGGCAGAAAAGGTGTAAGCATTTACTTGACCTTGAACCGAGCCAATAGTCAACACGGTACAAACCAAAAATAAAAGTTTCGCCTGTGAAGAAATTAATTCTTGAAAAAAATCAGATTTAGCTTTGAGTAAAGTTGTAATCATTTTCTGTTAATTTATTTTTTTGAAACGTGAAATTGAAAAACGAAAGCGGCTTATTTGTTTAATTTATCGACAAAAAGCAAATTTTATCGACCAACAACAAATAGACAAAGTCGCTCCTCAATATTACATATTTTTTAGTTTACATTAAAAAAAACATGCTAACAATTTACTTACATATCAAAAAAAAATCACCCAAAAGGTGATCAAGTTTTACTTAAAATAAAATTTTAAAACTACACAACTGCAGTATTAAAACTAGATGCTTTTTTACTGAACGTTTTTAGCAACAAACGATTAGGGGCACTACCCGAATTGATGAGTTGTTTCTTGCTGCTTCCTTTCAAGTCTTGAACAGAATTGGGTTGAACACTTTGTTTTGTGCCCATAAACCAAGACATAAAATGCAAAGACTCTGAAACTGTATTAGCAGAAGTAGTTGAGGTCAATTCTTGTTGTGATGAACTTACTTGATCTTGAGCAAATGCTACACCGCAAAACATAAACACCACAAAAAGAACAACGACTTTCACTGTGCTTGATAAGGATGATGTAGTTTGGTTTGCGTTGTTCATAGTTGCTCTGTTCATTGTGATTTTAAAACAGGTCAAAACTAAAGCAAACCCAATGCGGACTAAAAAATACTCGTTATTCTACTTTAAAACTCGTTAAACGAACCAAAACCAACAATTGGACGCTTTTAATCTATAAAAGATGTCGTTCGTCGATTAAATTAGCAGTGTAAATAGGTAAAAAAAAGAGGTGTTAATGCTATTTTTCTACAGGCGATAGAAAAAATGTATTAAAGAAGTAGAAAAGTGTAAAAAGTATTGGCGTACAAAAAATATACGTTACATTAATTCAACTATCCGTTCCAACGCCATGCCGCGAGAACCTTTGATCAGCAGCAATGAATTTTGAAATACTGTGGATGTACAAAACTGTTCAAATTCAGCATAGTTTTTAAAAAAATGCATTACTGAAGATGCAATGCGATGGGCATAAAAACTTGGCCCTACAAAATACGTACAGGGTACAGTTGATTGCGCTATGAAATTTACCAACGCCGCATGTTCATGGGAAGACTCTTCGCCCAACTCAAACATATCGCCCAAAATCATAATTTTGGATGGATGTTGCAGTTGAGCAAAATTAGCTATCGCCACAGCCATACTGCTTGGATTGGCATTGTAAGCATCCAAAATTATTTCATTACTGTTTTTGTGCAGGATCTGTGAACGGTTATTGGTGGGAATATAATTGGCAATAGCCAAATGTATATCAGAAGTTGAAACCGAAAAATAAGAACCTATTGCAATAGCTGCGCAAATATTTGTAGCATTATACAATCCAATCAACTGCGATTGAACAAAATTACCTTCGTGAACCAATGAGACAAATGGGTTTGCTTGAACATTGTTTACTTGAATATCAGCAGCTGAGTTTACAGCACTAAAGGTAAAAGAATCTATTTCAGCAGCGTGTTTTAGCTGTATTGGATCATCCGCATTAATAAATACTTTTTTGCGCCGCGACAATAAGTAGGTATACATTTCACTTTTGCCTTTGATTACCCCTTCTACTCCACCAAAACCTTCCAAGTGTGCTTTTCCAAAATTGGTAATGTACCCAAAATCAGGAGAGGCTAAAGCGCAAAGAAACTCAATTTCTTTTTGGTGGTTAGCCCCCATTTCTACAATACCTATTTCAGTTTTCGAATCAAACGACAACAAGGTGAGTGGCACCCCAATGTGATTGTTCAAATTACCAACTGTGGCTTTGCATGCATATTTCTGCGACAAAACCGCATGGATTAATTCTTTGGTAGTGGTTTTCCCATTGCTACCGGTTAGAGCAATAATTGGCAAACCAAGATATGTTCTGTGATAATGCGCCAATTCTTGCAGCGTTGTCAACGCATCTGACACAACAATTGTTCGGTGATCGACAAAATAAGACGCATCGTCTATGAGCACATGGGAAGCGCCAAGCTGCAGGGCCTCGGCAGCAAAGGTATTGGCATCAAATCGGTCGCCTTTTAAGGCAACAAAAAAAGCGTTAGGGGTAATTTTACGCGTATCAATTACAATGCCGGAGGATTGCAAAAACAACGCATGAATGTCAGCTATAGTCATGTATATAATCAATAAAAAAAGCCCTAATTAAAGGGCTTTTGTATGCTTAGTTTCTTGGTCTTTTCTTGTGGTCTGCTTTAGGCCCAACTCTTGACATCGCACAACGGAATCCGATGTAATCAGAAGCCATATCTTGTGGGAAATATCTGCGTTGTCCTGGATCTAACCAATACGCTCTATCTCTCCATGATCCTCCTTTGTATACTCGAGATTTATCATCTACTAATGAGGTTCTTTTTGATGATCTGTCGTATTTTCTTGTCATGTTTCCAAGTGAGTCGATAATTGCTATGTGAACAGGCGCATCGTACATTTTGTTTTTGAGTTTAGAAGCATCTTCGTCAGCAGAACCAAAATCAAAGTAACGTGTTGATTGTTTGTCACCGTCTCTATAATTCTTGTGATTGCTTTTATCAAAATTCATACGCAAATAAGTCTCATTTGCATCTACAGGAACTTGAACGATTTGACCTGGAAAACTTCTAGCGATTAATTTACCATTAGATAAAGTATCGAACTTTTGCGTCTCTTTAGTTACCAACTCGACTTTTCCGTCTTCGCCAATTTTATTTTTCTCATAGACGTTTCCTCTGAAGTAATTGAAATCACTAGCTTCATCATCAACAATTGGACGGTATACATCGGCAACCCATTCAGCAACGTTTCCTGCCATATCATATAAACCAAAATCATTTGGAGGATATGACTTAACTGTATTGGTAATGTCTGCTCCATCATCAGACCAGCCGGCAATCCCGCCGTAATCTCCTTTACCTTGTTTAAAGTTAGCCAACTGATCGCCTTTAATCTTACGCTTTCCCGTACGAGTATAGCTTCCAGACCAAGGGTATTTCTTTTGCCCTCTGTATATATTGTATTCTCTTTGACCTACATCAGCTGCTGCAGCATATTCCCATTCGGCCTCAGTTGGTAAACGATACTCAGGCAAAACAATACCTGATGAACGTTGCGCATACACATTACGTGCTGGTTTTTCTGTAGCCGGTGTATCTTTTGTGCCTTTGGTTTTGATGGGTTTAGACAAACTATTTTTTCTGCCTTTCAACACAATTTTATCATCCCCACCAAAAGTTTTCGAGGGCGCATTTAAATACGTTTCCGTATTAAAGTTAGCTTCGGGAGTAACATCTAATAATTTGGCGTCTTTTTTAAGGTAGCCTTCACGCTCCAACACATTTTCGTTTACGCGTTCTGTTCTCCATTTGCTGTATTCAACCGCTTGAATCCAATTTACACCAACCACAGGATAACCAGCATAAGCAGGGTGTCTCAAATAGTTGTTTGTCATGGTTTCGTTGTATCCCAAACGATTTCTCCATACTAGGGTGTCTGGCAAAGCGCCTTCGTAAATGTTTTTGTAGTTTTCTTGATCTGGTGGAAACACACGTTTTAACCAGTCTAAGTATTCCATATACATTAAATTAGTTACTTCAGTCTCATCCATATAGAACGATTGAACGTGTTGTTGGTTTGGTGTGTTGTTCCAATCGTGCATCACATCGTCTTGCACTTTACCCATTGTAAAAGTTCCACCTTCAACCATAATCAGACCGGGGCCAGTCTCTTGACGTTTGAAGTTAGAAGCATATTGAAACCCTCCTTTTTTGTCGTTCACCTTCCAGCCAGTAGCTGAAGAAGCGTTCTTGGAACCTGATTGCTTACTACAACTTGTAGTTAATCCAACCAAAACAAGCGCAGCTAACAGTAGTTTGTGAGTCATAAATTTGTTTGCTTTCATACATTTAGTAGGTAAAAAATTCGTGGCGCAATATAAGAATTAACCATTACACTGCAACATCTTTTTGTTAAAATATTTAATCTGTTGTGTTGACGGCTTTGGCCCCAACAAAAAACAAACGCTAAAATTATGTTTATATTATAAGCAATGTGCAATAATACCTTATTTTTACGAGCAAAATAATTCAAGCTATTGTGCGTTTCTATCAAATGAAAAAATTAATAATCTTAGTCTTTGTTTGTTTTTTTACAACTTGTTGGAGTCAAAACAAAGTAGACATCAACATAAATTGGACAGCCACTTCCCCCTACCTCATTGGCAGTTACTCAATTAAAATTCCCCAATTTAAAGCCCCAGAATTCTCGTTTGACGACGGAAATAAATCCATATTTTACACCTCTCTTACCCCAAGTTCAAGAGCAATTGAAGAGTCGAGCTTGATCATTTCGGACGTGGTTACTGCACCTATTTCAATTGGCGAACTTGGCGAGTTGAACCGAAGCAATATCCCTAATTCAATAAATGCTACCCTATCAAATACAGTGGCCAGAGAAAAGTACAACACTGTATTTTCATTTTCTCCACTAATCAAACAAAACGACACCTATTATAAAGTAGTGAGTTTGCGTTATTCGTTTGCCTATTCCAACAAAAGACAAGCAGCTGCTCCATCTGATTTTACCTCTATATACAACTCGGTATTGGCCAGTGGCGACTTTTATCGGTTTTACATCACTAAGTCGGGTGTTTACAAAATCTCAAAAGATTTTTTACAACAAGTAGGTATCAATACCTCTGGTTTAGATCCGCGTAAAATCCAACTTTATGGCAATGGTGGTCGCATGATTCCATTAAAAAACAACGTTCCATATCCGGCTGACTTAACGGAAAATGCTATTCAAGTGATTGGTGAAGAAGACGGTCTTTTTGATTCGTCGGATTATATTTTATTTTATGGTGAAGGAGTAGACAATTGGAACAACGAAAGCCAAACGTCAACTAATTTATATGCCGACAAATCCTATTATTATATAAAGTTAGGTACAGAAAACGGGAAGCGCATCGGCCCGCTAGTTGAAGCTGACGCACCCAGCAATTTGATTATCAATGAATTTGACGACTACCAATACCATGAAGTTGACCGAGTAAACATTGCTCGACTAGGAAGACGTTGGTTTGGCGAAGAATTCCAAGTAAATAACCAGCAAAGCTTTGATTTTTCGGTTCCAAATGTAGTAGCGGGTTCAAGCAGTAGCCTAAAAGTATATACCGCTGCTGCATCGGGCAATTTCACAAGTTTTAGAGTGGAGGCCAATGGACAACAAGTAGGCAACATCAGCATTGGTCCAATAGGCAGTTATACTGAAGCCGTGGAAGGTGTGCTCAATACCACTTTTCCTGCCTCTGAAAACGTGAACATTTCACTCACCTACAACAACAATGGCGCGCCAAGTGCCGATGGATACTTAGACTACATTATTTTAAAATCCAAACGAAAATTACTCCCTACTGGCAAACAATTTGTATTTCAATATGACGCAGCCAGCACAAGTTCGGGCGTGGGCACCTATCAATTCCAGGATGCAACTGGCATAAGCCAAGTATGGGATATTACAGACTTGTACAATGTAACTCAAAAAAATATTAACTCATCAGCAGCCTTCAGTTTTAACCAAAATATGGGCGAAATCCGCAAGTACTGCACTGTAGTTCTTGCCGACACCTATGTGCCCAGTATAGACAATGAGACAAAAATCGCCAATCAAAATTTAAAAGGCACCCTTTTTCTGGATAGTCAAGGGCAATTCAAAGACATTGATTACCTTATTTTTACCCCAAAACTTTTTCAACAACAGGCCGAAAAACTAGCGCAGTTTCATCGTTCCTATTCTCAGTTAAATGTAAAAGTAATCACCCTGGAATCTGTCTATCCTGAATTTAGCTCAGGAAAACAAGATATTGGTGCCATTCGAAACCTAGTAAAATATGTCTATTTCAATGCCTCAAGTCCAGAAAAAAGGGTAAAATACGTGAACCTATTTGGCGATGCATCTTATGACTTTAAAAACAGAATTTCCAAATTTTCCAATTTTGTTCCTATTTACCATTCATTAAATAGTTACACCCTAGGCGAATCCTCCTTTGCTTCTGATGACTATTTTGGCATGATGGACCCCAATGAAGGCGATGTAGATGGAAGCAGCAGAGGATTAGACATTGCCGTAGGCCGAATGATTGCCAACTCTACCAAACAAGCAGACGAATTAGTTACTAAGGTGATCGATTATCATGATGTAAAATCCTATGGAAATTGGCGCAATAACTTTGTGGTCATTGCAGATGATTCTGACGTGGTACAAGACGCTTCCCTTCAAACACGTATGAACAATTTGGCTGATACGGTTGTGAATGAAAAACCGTTCATGAATCCAAAGAAAATTCTTTTGGACGCCTATGTTCAAGAGACGGCGTCGGGTGGTAGTCGTTATCCCAAAGCAAGAGAAGATTTTTTCAATGCCTTCGAAAAAGGAGCTTTGGTATTCAATTTCCTAGGACACGGCGGTGAAGATGGGCTTACCCAAGAGCGAGTTTGGGACAAAACCGATAGTCAAACGCTTTCAAACAAATACAAATACCCGTTATTTATTACAATCACCTGCCAGTTCTCGCGTTTTGACAATCCATTTCGCCCAACAGCTGGCGAATACACCTATTGGAATCCGATTGGAGGAGCCATTTCTATGATAACCACCATACGCGAAATTGGCCAAATAACCGGTGAAACATTTAACGACATTTTGTCAAAGTATTTGTTTTCCTACGGATCCAATCAATACACTTCAATTGCTGAAGCACTTCGTCTGGCCAAAAATGATCCGCAAGCGCAAGCCACTCGAGTGGTATTTTACCTAGGGGATCCGGCCTTGTTTTTAGCCATTCCAAAACCCAAAATACAGCTCACACAAGTAAATGACATTCCACTATCGGGGGCAATTGACGACTTAAAATCTTTGGCCTACGTAAAATTAAAAGGCGAAGTGGTAGATGAAAACAATGCCATTCAAAACAATTATAACGGAAGCCTTGCCGTGCAAATTTTTGACAAAGAAATAATCCGTAGTACCTTTAATAATGACGGAAATAGTCCAGTCATTAATTTCAAAACACTCGGAGAAACTATCTTTCGTGGAAATGCAACGGTGAGTAACGGACAATTTGAATTTGGTTTTGTAGTTCCGCGTGACATTACAATTCCTCTAGGCAATGGTCGAATTAGCTTTTACAGCAAAAAAGAAAACACCTTGCTTGACAATAGTGGATACAACAACACAATAAAAATTGGAGGCATCAATACCAATGCTGCCACCGACAACATACCGCCACAAGTGAAGTTGTATATGAATGATCAGAGTTTTGTAGATGGTGGAATTACAAATAATTCACCGCTTTTTTTGGCTTATCTGGAAGATGAAAATGGCATCAACACGGCCAGTGGAATTGGACATGACATTGTAGCCATTCTTGACGGAAACGAAAGCAATCCATACAAACTAAACGAGTATTATGAAACAGAATTAGATGACTACAAAAAGGGGAAAGTAAAATTCCCATTCCGAAATTTATCGGTTGGTTTACATACGATTACATTTAAAGCTTGGGACGTGTACAATAATCTGGTGACTTCGGAGTTACAGTTTATGGTAACCAGTAATGAATCAATTACATTAACCAACGTGTTGAATTATCCAAATCCATTTGTAAGTTACACCGAGTTTTGGTTTACGCATAATCGACCTTTCGAGCCGTTAGAAGTTCAAGTTCAAGTGATTACCATAAGCGGTAAAATTGTATGGACGAAAAACCAGACCATTACAACCGAAGGTTTTTTATCAAGAGAACTCAACTGGGATGGTCGTGATGATTTTGGCGATAAAATTGGGAAAGGTGTTTACATTTACAAATTGACCGTTAAATCAACACTTACGGGCAGTAAAACCGAAAAATTCGAAAAACTTGTTATCCTTTAATTAAATAGTATATTTGTTCCTCTTAAAAATTCACGATGAGAAAAGTTACCCTTGTTTTGCTCTTTATCTTCAGTTTTCAGCTGAGTAAAGCACAAAATCCCACAAATGTAATTACCACTGCAGTACCCTTTTTGATGGTTGCTGGCGATGCCCGGTCAGCTGGTATGGGTGATAATGGTGTAGCCACCACAGCGGATGCTTTTTCCCAACAATACAACCCGGCTAAGTATGCTTTTTCATTAGAAAAACAAGGTTTTTCTGCCAGTTATACGCCTTACTTAACCCAATTAGTTAACGATATTTCATTGGGTCAAGTCACCTATTTTAATCGATTTAAAGAACGAAGTGCTTTTGGCGCTAGTTTGCGTTATTTTAGTTTAGGTGAAATACAACTTACAGACATTAACGGGGAGCAATTGTATATAGTAAAACCCAACGAATTGGCAGTGGATTTGTCTTATTCATTAAAACTAAGCGATCGATTTGCTATGGCTGTAGCCGGACGTTTCATTAGTTCAAACTTGAGAATTCAAGATGGTTCAAATGACAATAGAGCAGCTCGATCCTATGCTGTTGACGTAGCTGCATTTTACCAATCAGAAGAAATGGCTTTTACCGACTTTAACGGCCGTTTGCGATTTGGTATGAACATGCAAAATTTAGGACCAAAAATCAATTATGACCAAACCCAAAACGCTGAAAACTCAAATTTTCTACCCTCAAATCTAAAGATCGGTTCTGGTTTTGATTTTATTCTAGATGATTTTAATAAAGTGTCGTTAAATGTTGAATTTGCCAAATTGCTCGTTCCAACACCACAAACTCCAAAAGATTTAGATGGAGATGGAACGATTTCAGTTGCAGAGAAAGAAGCCAACAGATTGGCCTACAACAAAATTGGTTGGTCTGAAGGGATTTTTAAATCATTCAATGATGCGCCAGGCGGTCTAAGCGAGGAATTCCAAGAAATTACCTATGCCGTGGGTTCAGAATATACCTACCAAGATTCGTTTGCGTTTCGAATGGGTTATTTTCACGAAAGCCCTGCAAAAGGTGCCCGTAAATATTATACGTTAGGTGCCGGATTTACGTATAATGTGGTAAAAATTGATTTGTCGTATTTGTTTTCTGCCTCTAGGGTTAACAATCCACTAGAAAATACGTTACGGTTTTCACTGACCTTTAATTTTGGTGATAAATATGAAGATTATTAGCAGTAAAAATTAAATATAAATCAAATCCAAATTTCAGTTGAAGTTTGGATTTTTTTTCCTAAAAATTGTACGAACAAAAAATGGTTGATTATGAAAAAAATAAGCGTTACTACAGAGCTTCACGTTTTTGATTCTTTGCAAGAAATTCCGTCTGATATGATTTCATTAATGGAGCAAGCAATAGAAGTGCGTAAAAAGGCCTATGCCCCTTACTCCAACTTTCGTGTAGGAACAGCCATTTTACTCGACAATAACCAAATCATTTTGGGATCGAACCAAGAAAACGCAGCCTATCCTTCTGGTTTGTGTGCCGAGCGCGTAGCAATTTTTCATGCAGGCTCTGTATTCCCAGAAGCCAAAATTGTCAAAATGGCTATAACAGCCGCGTCTGACACCAACCCTACTCTATCTCCCATTCCGCCATGTGGCGCTTGCAGACAATCGATAGCCGAATACGAAATCAAGCAAAAACAACCCATAGAAATTTATTTTATGGGTGAATCGGGAGCTGTATATAAATCAGATTCGTTGGATAATTTATTGCCATTTAGCTTCGACAAAAACTTCCTTTAAATTAGGGTAAAAACTACAGCATAAATTTTAGTTCTTTAAAGTAATATCTTATTTTTGCGTCCACCATTCAGGACCGCAAATTAAGCTGTGAGGAAACTATTTTGCGTTATAGTGAGTATTTTAAACACTTAACAATTAGAAAAATCATTCCAATGAAAGAAGTTACAAAAGACGTTTATTTAAAGTGGTATGAAGACATGCTATTTTGGAGAAAATTTGAAGACAAACTTGCTGCCCTTTACATTCAACAAAAAGTAAGAGGATTTCTTCATTTATACAACGGTCAAGAAGCAGTATTAGCGGGTGCATTACACGCCATGGACTTGTCAAAAGACAAAATGATTACCGCCTATAGAAATCACGTGCAACCGATTGGGATGGGCGTTGATCCTAAAGCAGTAATGGCTGAATTGTTGGGAAAAGTAACAGGAACATCCAAAGGAATGGGTGGCTCTATGCACATTTTCTCAAAAGAAAAAGGATTTTACGGTGGTCACGGTATTGTAGGGGCTCAAATACCCGTTGGTGCAGGGATTGCCTTTGCAGATCAATATTTTGGACGTGACGGCGTTACCCTAACCTATTTTGGTGACGGAGCTGCACGCCAAGGTTCCTTACACGAAGCCTTTAACATGGCTATGTTATGGAAATTACCTGTTGTTTTTATCGTTGAAAATAACGGATATGCAATGGGTACATCGGTAGAAAGAACTGCCAATCATACCGACATCTGGAAATTAGGCCTTGGGTATGAAATGCCTTGTGGACCCGTTGACGGAATGAATCCAGTGAAAGTTGCCGAAGCCATGCACGAAGCGATTGATCGTGCGCGTCGTGGCGATGGACCTACATTTTTAGAAATGAAAACCTACCGTTACCGCGGACATTCTATGTCTGATGCACAATTGTACCGCACAAAAGAAGAGGTAGATGAATACCGCAAAATAGATCCTATCACTCAGGTTTTAGACATCATCAAAGCAGAGAAATATGCTACTGATGCCGAAATAGAAGCAATTGACGAACGCGTAAAAGATTTGGTGGAAGAATGCGCCACTTTTGCCGAAGAATCTGACTTCCCATCTGTACAACAATTGTATGACGTGGTTTACGAACAAGAAAATTATCCATTTATCCCACATAAACTATAACGAATATGGCAAAAATTATCACGATGCCACGCTTAAGTGATACAATGACCGAAGGCGTTGTAGCAAAATGGCTTAAAAAAGTGGGTGACAACATACAAGAAGGCGATATCTTAGCCGAAATAGAAACAGATAAAGCGACCATGGAATTTGAATCATTCAATTCGGGAACTTTATTACACATTGGTATTCAAGAAGGTGAAACAGCCCCTGTAGATTCATTATTAGCCATCATTGGCGCTGCAGGCGAAGACATTTCAGGTTTACTTTCAGGCACAGCAACTGTAGCTAAAACGGAAGAAACAACAGCGCCAGTAGCCGAAACAAAACAACCAACCGATAACAGCCAACCGACATCAACCTCTTTACCTAAGGGCGTAGTTGTTGTTACCATGCCTCGATTGAGTGACACCATGACTGAAGGCACTGTAGCCAATTGGTTGAAAAATATTGGAGACACCGTTTCTGAAGGCGATATTTTAGCCGAAATCGAAACCGATAAAGCCACAATGGAGTTTGAATCGTTTCAGTCCGGAACTTTATTATACATTGGCATTCAAGCCGGCGAATCGGCCCCGATTGATAGCGTTTTAGCCATTATTGGACCTGCTGGAACTGACATAACTGGAATAGCAGAAAATTTTGTAAAAGGTGGAGCTGCCCCTGTATCTGCTTCGGCTCCTGTTGCACCTACTGCTACATCAGCGCCAATTGCAGAAAATTCAAGTTCAGCAACGGGTAGAATTTTTGCTTCTCCTTTGGCCAAGAAAATTGCTGCCGAAAAAGGCATTCAATTGAGCCAAGTAAAAGGCTCAGGCGAAAACGGCCGCATCACCAAATCAGACATTGAAAATTACAGCCCTTCAAACGCAGCAGCTTCAAGTCCAGTAGCATCGCCAGCAGTTGAATCAGCGGCGCCTGTAGCAAAACCCTTTGTTCCGGCTGGTGAAAATTATACCGAAGAAATAAAAAATTCACAAATGCGTAAGGTAATTGCTAAACGTCTTTCTGAATCGATATTTACCGCACCTCACTTCTATTTAAACATTGAGGTACGCATGGACGAAGCCATGAAATCGAGAACAGTGATTAATAGCGTGCCAGACACCAAAGTATCATTTAACGATATGGTAATAAAAGCCTGTGCCATGGCGCTTAAAAAACATCCTAAAGTTAATTCGCAATGGCGCGAGGATTCCATACTCATAAACCATCATGTGAACGTAGGAGTTGCCGTAGCCGTAGAAGATGGCTTAGTGGTGCCAGTTTTGCGTTATACCGATCAACTGAGTTTGTCTCAGATAGGCGCTAACGTAAAAGATGTAGCCGGCAGAGCCAAAAGCAAAAAATTACAACCCAACGAAATGGAAGGAAGTACTTTTACCGTTTCTAATTTAGGCATGTTTGGCATTACCGAATTTACCTCGATCATCAACCAACCCAATTCGGCGATTTTATCTGTCGGCGCTATTGTTGAAAAACCGGTGGTATCGAACGGGCAAATTGTAGTCGGCAACACCATGAAACTAACGCTTGCTTGCGACCACCGTACTATCGATGGCGCTACCGGAGCTCAGTTTTTACAAACATTAAAAACATTTATGGAAAATCCAGTTACGATGCTTGCGTAACAACACCCTAATAAATAACTAATCCCAATTGGCTATCCAGTTGGGATTTTTTTTGGGCATTCCCCTCGAGTGTAGCAATCAATATTACAACTGCATTTATTACCTCTCGGGTCGGGCTCTGCGCTACAAGTCCTCGCCGCTTCGGTTTCCTGCGCGGCTGTGGGCTTTTTGCTTCGATCCCTAATGCGAAGAAAGGTGGTAGGTTTTAGGTTATAGGTTGGAGGTTGTAAGTTATCGGTTGTGAGTTATCTGTTCTCGGTTTGGTAGTATACTATGAACGGCTGTTTGCTGATAGCTTATAGCTGTTAGCTTTCAGCCACGAATGCACGGATTTTTAATTTGTCCCGAAGCGTCGGGATGAAAATTGGTATAGAAGATTGAAAAATTCAGTATCAAAGCCGCAGTTTGGTTCCAATTCGTAGAGATTCATAGCCACATCTCTTATCTATCCTCTTTTAGTCTGTCATCTAAAAAATATCAGACTGCGTTGATTTATCAAATTGAATTAATTTGTGTTGCGAAAAGATTGCTTGGTCGTTTCTCTCGCAATCCCGAAGGTTCGGGACGCAATGCCGATTAATCGGCACGCAAAGTTTTTTTTTGCGCCTTCGCGTCTTTGCGTGAAATAAAAAAACTATTTGATATTAAGAGGAGGAAGCCCAGTGGGCTTCAGGTATAAAAAAAGAACCCCCAGCTTTTTCAAGCTGGGGGTTCACTAAAAAAAGGCAGCGACACGAGCTTGCGACTGCGCTGCACCGTTATAAAACAAGAAAGCCTTGTTCTTTTGAACAAGGCTTTCTACTAAAAAAAGGCAGCGAACCGAGGGCTTTAGCCCGAACACGCTGCACCTTTGATATTAAGAGGAGGAAGCCCAGTGGGCTTCAGGTATAAAAAAAAGAACCCCCAGCTTTTTCAAGCTGGGGGTTCACTAAAGAAAGGCAGCGACATACTCTCCCACAAATTGCAGTACCATCTGCGCAGGCGGGCTTAACTTCTCTGTTCGGAATGGGAAGAGGTGAGCCCCGCCGCAATAACCACCTTAAGTCTTTCGCCCCCTCCAACTCCCCCAAAAGGGGAGTGCCAATACTATTCTTGGCATTCCTCCCCTTTGGGGAGGTTAGGAGGGGCTTAATATCTTAACATACTGAGATAAATAATAATTTAGAAAGTTTCTTCCAGCCCCTTTTTCCCCTTTGGGGGTTAGGGGGCCGGAAAAGTGTACATAAGCTTACGGGTTATTAGTACTACTCGACTATGACATTACTGCCTTTACATCTATAGCCTATCAACGTGGTCATCTTCCACGACCCTTAAAAGAAATCTCATCTTGTGGTGGGTTTCGCGCTTATATGCTTTCAGCGCTTATCCCTTCCAAACGTAGCTACTCTGCGGTGCTCCTGGCGGAACAACAGATACACTAGAGGTTTGTCCAATTCGGTCCTCTCGTACTAGAATCAGATCCACTCAAATTTCTAACGCCCACAGTAGATAGAGACCGAACTGTCTCACGACGTTCTGAACCCAGCTCGCGTGCCACTTTAATGGG
>VEQT01000090.1 GCA_018883065.1 Flavobacterium sp. | reverse complement strand
ATAGTCACCGAAGCGGAGTTGTTTCTCAAGCTGTTTTCGTTCGTCCAGGCTAATCATTTCGCGGTTTGTTTAAATGGCAAAGGTTTTTTTCCTTTGTGCGGTGTCTGCGATTGTGTCGCTTTGTGAAGCAAAGGTAAATGTACATGATTGATAAAAGCAAATGATTACACTAAAAAAAGTGTCATCATTTACAAAATTTACATTTTATCTAAAAAAATGACTGATAAAATGTGGAATTTGCAATGCAAATGCAGATAAATTGATAAAATGGAAAAGGAAAAATTGGTTCATCAAGGTGAAGTTTTGATGCTTCTTGTAAAAAGAAGTGGCCTTGAAGGTATTGAGGTGGCAAAGTCAATGGATATTCACCCGAGTTATTTGTCAAGGTTGTATAAATCGAAATCATTGACAAGTAAGGTAAAGTCTAAAGCTGCTTTGCTTCTTGGTGTAGATGCTTCAATTTTCGAAACTGGTTTAGGTTATGATATTCCAGCATTACAAGGAATAGTTGAGGAGCCTGATGAGGAGTTTCGAGCGCTTGAAGCTGAGGTGGAAAGACTGGAAGAGGAGAACCGGCAATTGGCCGAGGAATTGCTAAAGGAAAAGGCGATAAGTGAGGAGTTTAGGAAGTTGTTGTTGCAAATGGCGAAACGTTAACTTTAAACAATATGTAATTTTTATGAAACATTTGGTTTTTGTTTTTACGATGCTCCTCTCGAACGGTGCTATCTGCCAGGTGCAGGATTCGCTGGTGTGGCGGTATGCCAATATCATTTACCCGCTTGGTGGCTTTACCAGCAAGGCCAAGGCTACGATAGATTATGGAGAGGAGAATACTGCGTGGTTCAAGCGTGATCAGGTGATTGAGGATGAACAGGGCAAGGAAGTAAAATTCAAATCGGCCATAGATGCGCTCAATTTCATGAGTGTGCGTGGCTGGGAGTTGGTAACTACCTACCAGACAAATGAAAGTCATGGCATTGGTACGCCATTGATTTACCAGCACTTTATAGTGAGGCGCAGAGAGGAGGTGAAGTAGTTTCCGGAATGGAAACAGCTAAGGGTTTGGCTTATGGATTAGGGCTTTGATGGTTTGGAGTATTTGTGCTCTGGCGCTTAGGGTTTGTTTGGTTTTGGGGAGTTTTTTTAGGCGTTTATCGGCAGAGACAAGTTTGGATATAGCTTTTAGCATGGTAGTAGGGTGGGGTAGTAGTGTTTGTGTTGTGTTACAAAGATGTAGGAAAAAGTAATATGGGTTGTATGAGCAAGTGGAGAAGTGGCGTGAGGTGGGCAATTTTAACGGAAAAGCCCGGCGCTGGTATGGCGTCGGGCTTTTTTGTTGGCGACATGGATGTCTGTTACAAATTTGAAAAGTATTTTTCAAGCGCCTCTTCTACCACTTCGACAAACTTTCGTCCATTGGCTTTTACTTTATTGTATAGGTCTGGACGGATTCTAAGCGATATAGGAACTTTCGTCCCGGATGGATGGATTGGTGGTGCTCCTGCGCCTTTTGGGTTAGTATGCGTTTTTTTTCTCATTATTTGCTCCATCAAATGCCCGCCCGTATTTCAGGGCGGGGTCGTGGTTATTTTACAAACTTTCCGCGCTTAGGCTCATAAACACCCACTGCGTAAGTACTTGGCTTCATTCCAAATGAAAGAATTCTATCTTCGACAACAGAGGCGCTAATCATATTAAAGTTTGCCATTTGTGGGAGATTCTTGTATCCATCTTTCTTTTGGTCAATGTGAACAATGATCTTGTTTGTGGATGGAATATTTGCAATGCTTTCTGCAAAATGACCGCAAACGTGTTGCACTTCGTTTATTGCCGCTTCGATGTTGATGTGCTTTCCCATGATCTAAGTTTTTTTTTAGTGTGATGCCTTTCGTTATTGATGATACAAAGATACATACCTTTTTTAATTGTGCAATACACAATTAAAAAAAAAGTGAAAAATATTTTATCCTATCCCTTG
>VEQT01000026.1 GCA_018883065.1 Flavobacterium sp. | reverse complement strand
CGGCGTATACAAACCCGGAAACGTAAAATTAACACCAAAAATTCTACATAATTCGCAAGAATACGTTCAAGCCCACTACAATACTGGTAAAAATCCGGTAGATTTTGTATTTCATGGCGGATCGGGTTCTACCCTTGAAGAAATTAGAGAAGCCATTGGCTACGGTGTAATTAAAATGAATATTGATACCGATTTGCAATTTGCCTACACAGAGGGGATTCGAGATTATATGGTAAAAAATATTGATTATTTACGCACGCAAATTGGAAGTCCAGATGGCGCCGATTCTCCAAACAAAAAACATTACGACCCAAGAAAATGGGTGCGAGAAGGCGAAATTACCTTCAATAAACGATTGGAGCAAGCCTTTGCCGACTTGAACAACGTAAACACTTTATAACGAACCAAAATAAAATTCAATTAAAAATGAACCATTTTTAATTATTCATTATTAATTATTAATTAAAATATATGGCTTGGTTTAAACGAACAGAAAAAGGAATTACCACCTCAACCGAAGATAAAAAAGATGTACCAAAAGGGCTGTGGTACAAATCCCCAACAGGTAAAATAATTGATGCCGATGAATTGGAACGCAATTTATGGGTAAGCCCTGAGGATGGATTTCACGTGCGCATTGGCAGTGCCGAATATTTTGAAATTTTGTTTGACAACAACGAATACACCGAATTAGACAAGAACATGACGTCTAAAGATCCCTTGCATTTTGAAGACACCAAAAAATATGAGGACCGCCTAAAAGATGTAATGGCCAAAACCAAACTAAAAGATGCTGTTCGTACAGGTGTTGGAAAGTCAAAAGGCAAAGACCTTGTGATTTGCTGCATGGATTTCGCTTTTATTGGTGGTTCGATGGGTGCTGTGGTTGGCGAAAAAATTGCGCGTGGTATTGATTATTCAATTCAAAATAAGGTGCCTTTTGTAATGATATCCAAATCGGGTGGTGCACGCATGATGGAAGCTGCTTATTCGTTGATGCAATTGGCCAAAACCTCAGCTAAATTAGCCCAATTAGCCGAAGCCAAAATTCCGTACATCTCCTTGTGTACTGATCCAACAACGGGAGGAACTACAGCATCTTATGCCATGTTGGGCGATGTAAACATATCTGAACCTGGCGCCTTGATCGGTTTTGCTGGACCGCGTGTTGTAAAAGACACCACCGGTAAAGATTTACCCGAAGGATTCCAAACAGCTGAATTTGTATTGGAACATGGATTCTTGGATTTCATTACCCCAAGAAAAGAGCTCAAAGACAAAATAAACTTATTTATAGATTTGATTCAAAATAATGAGATCCGGTAAACTGAAGCGAATAGAATAAAAAAAAGGAAGCGCCAATTTGTGCTTCCTTTTTTTATGTTCAATTGTCACCTCTACATTCCGGTGCGTATAGCTTCAACAGGATCCAAACGCGCAGCCGATATAGCCGGCAAAATACCAGAAACAAGCCCAATGATGGCTGATAATGAAGTGCCTAAAACGATGTTACTTGCGCTGAGCACAAATTCAAAGTCAAGCATTTTAGTTAGGGACAAGGCGATTATCCACACCAAAAACAACCCAATTAATCCGCCAATAACAGCCAATATTACGGCTTCAAATAAAAACTGAAACAAGATAAATTTGTTTTTGGCTCCCAACGATTTTTGAATACCAATTAAGTTGGTGCGTTCCTTTACAGAAACAAACATAATGTTGGCAATACCAAATCCACCAACCAACAATGAAAATCCACTAATTATCCAACCCACCATGTTAAGTTGGCCTACGATATTATCAATAAAATCGGTGAAACCAGAGAGCACGTTCACAAAGAAATTATCGATTTCATCTGATTTTACACCTCGTAAGTTGCGCAATTTGTAGGCAATTTCAGCTTTAACCTCATCCATATCAGCCCCTTTAACTGGCTTAACTACTATTACAGGCAACATGGTATCGTTATGTTCGCCAAATTCTCGACGAATAAAATTAGATGAAATAAAAACCGAAGTGTCATCGCTATCGCCCATGCTGAAATTTTGACCTTTCTTTTTGGTCACGCCAATTACTTGAAAACGCTTTCCAAATAAACGTACTGTTTTGCCAATTGGATCAATACCGTCAAATAAACCCTGTGCAATTTCGTGGCCCAATACAATAATAGCCGTTCCAGAATTGGATTCGGATTCGGTGAAAAATCGACCCGATTCAAGTTCTACCCTTTGTATGTCTACAAATTCATAGGTAACTGGAACCAGATTGACATCAGAAACCGAATTGGACTCGTATTTGATGCTTTGTCGGTTGGTGAAATACTGAAAACAACAATTTTCAACTTGATTGATATTTTCTTTCACATATTGGTATTCTTCATATGTAACTTCGGGAAATTGCTGGCGTTTCCACTCGGGGATATCGGTCGGGCCAAAACACACATTGGTGAGGTACATGGTGTTTTTGTCTAAGCTACTCAAATCCGATTTGATTTTTTTGTCGAGCGAATCCACAGCGGCCAAAACAGCAATAATCGAAAATATTCCAATGGTAACTCCCAACAATGATAAGGCTGTACGCAGTTTATTGGTGCGTAAAGCGGTAGTTGCAAATCGAAAACTTTCAGCCAACAATCGAACGTATACCAACATAAGTGTGAAATTTTGATGCCGTAAAAATCCGTCTTTTTTTGTCACATTCCTAATTTCGGTATTGTTAAAAAATGCGTAAAAGTAAGCTGTATTATTCCTATTTGTGAGCACATTTTTCCCCATAAAAAACTACTTTTGCAACTCCAAATGGAGCCCATTTTATAACCCGCACAACACAACACGCATGAGCACAACAAAACCCATTCAATCGGCCTTAATTTCGGTATTTGCAAAAGATGGATTAGAACCCATTGTTCGACGTTTACACGAATTACACGTTCAAATTTACTCTACTGGAGGAACAGAAGATTTTATTAAAAACCTAGGAATTCCTGTAACACCAGTAGAAGACATTACCTCATATCCTTCAATATTGGGTGGTCGTGTAAAAACATTACATCCTAAAATATTTGGCGGGATCCTAAACCGACAAGACCACGAAGGTGATGTACAGCAAATGAAAGAATTCAATATTCCGCAGCTTGATGTGGTAATTGTGGATTTATACCCCTTTGAAAAAACCGTTGCCTCGGGAGCGAGTGAAGCCGATAGCATTGAAAAAATTGACATCGGCGGAATTTCTTTAATTCGTGCAGCGGCAAAAAACTTTAATGACACGATTATTGTGCCTTCGGTAAATGAATATGGCGCTTTTTTGGATTTGATTACAGCAGGAAATACCTCGACAGTTGATCAACGCAAATGGTTTGCCACAAAAGCATTTCACGTTTCTTCTCATTACGACACCGCTATTTTCAATTATTTTAATACTGACCCGGCTTATTTCAAAGCAAGTGAAGCCAACGGAGCTGAATTGCGTTATGGAGAAAACCCGCATCAAAAAGGATTTTTCTTCGGTGATTTTGATGCCATGTTTGTCAAATTACACGGAAAAGAGTTATCATACAACAACCTTTTGGATGTAGATGCCGCGGTAAATCTCATTTTGGAATTTCAAAACAATAACCCCACATTCGCGATCTTAAAACACAACAATGCCTGCGGACTAGCAACGCGACACACCATGAAAGAGGCCTACTTGGCAGCTTTAGCCGGAGACCCTACTTCGGCATTTGGCGGCGTATTGATTGCCAACGGAACCATTGATGCAGCAACTGCAACTGAAATCAATTCCTTGTTTTGTGAAGTGGTGATTGCACCGCATTTTGAAGCCGATGCCTTGGCCATCTTAACCGAGAAAAAAAATAGAATTATCTTGAAACATAATCAAGTTGCTTTGCCTGAAACGCAAGTGCGCAGCTGTTTAAATGGACTATTGGTTCAGGATAAAAACAACGTTACGGATACCCAAAGCGATTTAAAAATGGTGACCACAAGTTTGCCTACTCAAGCTGAAATTGACGATTTATTGTTTGCTTCTAAAATTTGTAAAAACACCAAATCCAATACGATCGTACTGGCCAAAAACCAAACGTTGATTGCATCAGGTACTGGACAAACCTCTCGAGTAGATGCTTTGGAACAAGCGATCAAAAAAGCCAACACCTTTGCATTTGATTTACACGGTTCGGTTATGGCAAGCGATGCATTTTTTCCTTTTCCAGACTGTGTAGAGATTGCAAAAAATGCTGGAATAACTGCTGTAATTCAGCCTGGTGGCTCAATAAAAGACGACTTAAGCATTGCCTATTGCAATGAAAATAAAGTTGCTATGGTATTTACAGGAACGCGTCATTTTAAACATTAATTTGTTTAACTTTGTGCATACATTTTTGATTTAAACCTAATACCCCCGTTTACTTATGGGATTTTTTGATTTCATGACCGAGGATATCGCGATAGACCTTGGTACCGCAAACACGCTGATTATTCACAATGACAAAGTTGTAGTGGATAGCCCATCTATAGTTGCCCGTGACCGAATCACTGGAAAAATTATTGCTGTGGGTAAAGAAGCCAACATGATGCAGGGTAAAACCCACGAAAACATCAAAACCATTCGTCCGTTAAAAGATGGGGTAATTGCTGATTTTGATGCGTCTGAAAAGATGATCAACATGTTTATCAAAAGTATACCTGCACTCAAAAAAAGAATGTTTACCCCTGCACTTCGAATGGTAGTTTGTATACCTTCGGGAATTACAGAGGTTGAAATGCGAGCTGTAAAAGAATCCTGTGAGCGCGTAAACGGAAAAGAAGTTTACCTCATCCACGAACCAATGGCAGCAGCAATTGGTATTGGTATTGACATTATGCAACCCAAAGGAAACATGATTGTAGATATTGGAGGTGGAACCACAGAAATTGCGGTGATTGCTTTAGGTGGAATTGTATGTGATAAATCGGTAAAAATTGCCGGTGATGTATTTACCAACGACATCATTTATTATATGCGTACGCAGCACAATTTATTTGTGGGAGAAAGTACCGCCGAAAAAATCAAAATTTCTATTGGCGCGGCACTCGAAGAATTAGAAACACCACCAGATGAAATGTCGGTACAAGGTCGTGACTTATTGACCGGAAAACCAAAACAAGTTGACGTGTCCTACCGCGAAATAGCCAAAGCATTGGACAAATCCATTCAACGAATTGAAGATGCGGTTATGGAAACACTATCGCAAACACCACCTGAATTGGCTGCCGATATTTATAATACGGGTATTTATTTAGCCGGTGGAGGTTCGATGTTGCGTGGTCTTGATAAACGTATTTCTCAAAAAACCGATTTACCGGTTTACATTGCCGAAGATCCATTGCGTGCTGTTGTACGTGGAACAGGAATGGCATTGAAAAACATCCCTAAATTCAAAAGCATTTTATTAAAGTAATTGGCAATACGCATTATTAATTTCTTCGGAAACTTGATTTTGACCATTGCCTGTAAAGCGAGTTCAATCCTATATTTCTTAGATAATGCAGCAAATCGTTTCATTTGTATTTAAAAACAGCTATCGATTGCTGTTTTTGCTGCTTTTATTTTTATCACTCGTACTTACCATTCAGTTTCACTCATTTCACCGCAGTAAAGTTATTAGTTCAGCTAATTTTTTTACCGGAGGCGTTTATGAACGCATCCATTCTGTAAGTGAGTATTTGCAACTGAAAACACAAAATGACCAACTGGCCTTGGAGAATGCGCGCTTAAAAATGCTCTTGTTTAACTTAAAAGATAGCACTTTAGTTCCTAATCTTGACAGCATAAAAGGCGTGAAGAAAGTAAACATCATAGTGTCCAAAGTGATCCACAATGCCTACAATACTCACGAAAATTACCTTACCATAAATAGTGGCTCTTTACAAGGTGTGCAAACGGATATGGGCGTAATCAATAATGCTGGCATCATAGGAATTGTAGACAAGACATCTGAAAACTATGCAACTATTGTGAGTATTTTGAACGTGAAATCGCAAATCAATGCTAAAATCAAAAAAACCAATCATTTTGGTTCACTGGTTTGGAATGGCAAAAGTACCGGCTTTGTTCAATTAATTGATGTGCCTCGTTTGGCATCAGTGCGCAAAGGAGACACGATTGTAACCGGTGGACAATCTGTAATTTTTCCAGAAAATATAGGAATCGGCACAATTGATAAAATATATATTGACAACCAAACCAACTATTATACCCTAAACGTAAAGTTGTTTAATGACATGACCAATTTAGGTCCGGTGTACATCATAAAAAGTAAAGACCGGGATGAAATTATTAACTTAGAAAAAAAGAACCATGAGTAGTACCGTGTTTCTTAATTTTATTCGCTTTTTTTTGTTGCTTGTAGGACAAGTGCTGCTCTTTAACAACATCAATTTATTTGGGTACATCAATCCATATCCCTATATTTTATTTATAATTCTCTTTCCAGTGAACGGAAATAAAACAGCGCTACTTTTAGGAAGTTTCTTGCTTGGAATTACCTTGGATATGTTTTGCAATTCTGGCGGCGTACATGCCTTAGCAAGCATTATATTGGCCTATGCCCGACCCTCTATTTTTAAATTCTCATTTGGATTAAGTTATGAGTATCAAACAGTAAAACTCAATGATGTACTCACTCCAGAGCGGTTTACTTTTTTGTTAATTGCCGTAGTTATTCACCACTTTACCTTGTTTTTTCTTGAAGTATTTCGACTCAACTTTTTATGGGAAATTCTTTTAAAAACATTCCTTACTTCCCTTTTCACCTTGCTGATTTGCATTTGCATCATCTACCTCATTAAGCCAAGCAAACGATGAGAAAAATAGTATTGCCTGCCTTTATCATTGTAACTACCGTAGTTTTGATATTGCGGCTATTTTATTTACAAATAATCAATGATTCGTTAAAACTAAAGTCTGAAAATAATGCCATTAAAATAAAATATGATTACCCTGAGCGGGGTTATATTTATGACCGCAATGGAACGCTTTTGGTAGCCAATCAGCCGTCATATGACATCATGGTCATTCCCAGAGATATCAAAAATTTAGACACACTTGAGTTTTGCCAATTACTTGCCATTAGCAAAGAGCAATTTTTAAAAACAATTGCCAAAGCAAAAGTGTATAGCCCGCGCTTGCCTTCTGTGTTTTTGCCGCAACTAAATAAACTGGAGTTTGCCGCTTTTCAAGAAAAAATTCGAAAATTTGAAGGATTTTACATTCAAAAACGATCCTTAAGGGACTACCAAGTTCAATTCGGTGCCAATGTTTTTGGATTCATCACCCAAGTAAACGAAAATTTAATTAAAAAGAATCCCTATTACAATAGTGGCGATTTAATTGGCCGACAAGGCGTAGAGGAAAGCTACGAAAACACCTTGCGGGGAATTAAAGGCGTAAAATATACTTTAAAAGATAAATACAACCGAGAGATTGGCTCCTACAAAGAGGGTAAATACGATACCATTGCCGTGCAAGGCAAAGACATTCACTTAACCATTGATGCCGAATTGCAAAAATATGGGGAAGAGCTCATGATTAACAAACGAGGCGGGATTGTAGCCATTGAGCCCAGGACTGGAGAAATTCTAGCCTTAGTAACGGCTCCATCCTATGATCCTTCGATTTTAGTGGGGCGACAACGGTCTAAAAACTACACCAAATTGTATCGGGATTCTATAGCAAAACCACTCTATGATCGTGGATTATTGGCCGAATATCCACCAGGATCACCTTTTAAAATTCTTACCGGTTTGGTGGCTTTGCAAGAAGGGGTCATTAACGAACAAACCACCGTAATATGCAATCACGGCTTCAGTTATGCACGAGGGCGATTTATGCGTTGCCATTGTCATGGAGGTGCCTTGCAATTGCATAGAGGGATTTATGAATCCTGTAATGCCTATTTTGGAACCGCTTACATGAAAACCATTAACAAATACCTTCGACCTGCTGATGGGGTTGACGTATGGAGTAAGCACCTTCAAAGCTTTGGTCTTGGACAATTTATGGGGTATGATTTACCCACAGGCCGAAAAGGGAAAGCCCCAACATCCAAAACATACAAACGGATATATCCAAATGGGGGCTGGCGAAGCACCGCAATTGTATCCAATGCAATTGGACAAGGAGAAGTCTTAATGACGCCCATTCAATTGGCCAATATGATGGCTGCAGTTGCTAACCACGGTTTTTATTACACGCCTCATATCATCAAAAAAATAAAAGGGGAAGCCATCGATAAAAAATTCCGAACTAAACACAAAACAACCATTGATAGAAAATACTTTCAACCTGTAATTAATGGCCTTTTTGATGTTTACAATATGGGTACGGCCTATGCTTTAAAAGTGGATGGAATTGAGATTTGCGGCAAAACAGGCACAGCCGAAAATTATGCTAAAATAAATGGCAAACGAACCAAATTACAGGACCACTCCATTTTTGTGGCCTTTGCGCCGCGAAATAATCCCAAAATTGCAATTGCTGTTTTGGTAGAAAATGGCTACTGGGGTGCCCGTTGGGCAGGTCCAATTACCAGCTTGATGATTGAAAAATATTTGCGTAAAAAAATAACCCGAAAAGATCTTGAAAAACGCATGCTTGAAGGAAGTCTTCAAGGCGAATATGCACGATACACCGGCAAACGAATAGCAGACAGTGTGCTCGTAAAAAAAGCAGACACAACAAGCACTTCGCTCGAAATTGAAAATTAAGCATACATGAAAAACCAAAGTGTAACCAACAACCTAGACTGGATTAGTGTTATCTTATACCTTGTGCTGGTGATCATGGGGTGGTTAAACATCTATTCATCGTCTTTAGCGCTCTCCGATTCAAACTTTATTTTTGATTTTGGCCAACCTTATGGCAAACAATTGGTATACTTATTTTTAACCATCCCGCTTGTATTTGTCATTCTGGCTGTTGACGGAAAATTCTATGAAAAATTCTCCACTGTAATCTACGCAATTGGATTGCTATCAATTGCGGGACTATTTGTCTTTGGAAAAACCGTAAAAGGGCAAGCCAACTGGTATTCATTTGGCGCGTTTGGTTTACAACCTTCCGAATTTGTGAAATCAGCTACTGCACTAGCCTTGGCTAAATTTTTGAGTGATGTGCAAGTGAATCTAAAAGACGCAAACAGACAATTGCAGGCATTGGCACTTATTTTTGTACCTCTACTATTGATTGCCATACATGATCCTGGAAGCGCCTTAATATTTGTGGTGTTTGTGTTTGTGTTGCATAGAGAGGGACTCCCAACGTGGTATTTATGGACAGGACTTATTGGCTTATTGCTTTTTATTTTGGCCTTGGTAGTAAAACCGCTCGTACTTATTGGAATTGCTGCCGCTGTTATTGCCCTTGTGTATATCAAAAGTCGTATAATCAACCGGAATCTATTGGGCAGTTTTGCTGTGCTGATTTTGATTTCAGGCTTTGTTTTCTCTGTAGATTATGTCTTTGAAAACGTCTTTAAACAACACCATCGCGATCGATTTAACATCTTATTGGGCAAAGAAGTTGACCTAAAGGGAATTGGCTACAACACCAACCAATCTGAAATTGCGATTGGATCGGGAGGCTGGTTTGGTAAAGGATATCTAGAAGGCACGCAAACCAAAGGCGGTTTTGTACCCGAACAACACACCGATTATATTTTCACAACAGTAGGTGAAGAATGGGGGTTTTTTGGAAGCTTGGTGGTGATAGCCTTGTTTATGGGCCTAATTTTTAGGATAATTTATTTATCAGAACACCAAAAATCAAAATTTAGTCGGGTGTATGGGTATGGCGTAGCTGGTATATTGTTTATTCATTTCTTTATAAACATTGCCATGGTTGCTGGAATTTTTCCAACAATAGGGGTACCCTTGCCTTTCTTTTCCTATGGTGGATCTGGACTTTGGGGATTTACGATATTACTGTTTATTTTCCTTAAAATGGATGCCAACAAAGTAAACGAATGGTACTAAAAAAGCTCCCTAATTAGGAAGCTTTTGAATGTCATTTTGTACCGATTACGATTTGGGAGTAGGGCTCTTTTTTACATTTGTCGCCGTTGGTTTTTGTTGCGTTTTTGGCAATAAATCGCCCAACACATTGATGGCTTCTTCGATGTAGATATCTTTGCTCAACGCCTCGTGCCAACGCTCTCTTTTTTCCTTCAGTGAAGCATCTTTTAGCATTAGTTGTTCTTCATAGGACAACGAATGAAAAGATAAATTGGTCTCATAGTCAGAAATTGATTTGTATTTTTTTGCCTTTAAGGTAAGGGCTTCTTGTTCTTTTTTAAACTGATCCAAGTTCAAACTGTAGGTATACTCTTTGTTGCGCTGGTCTATCCAGGCTGCATTTTCATTTATCAACTGGTAGGTTGAATTGGCCAATATACGCGATTTGCTTTTTTCAATTGCAGCATCAAAATTAGCTTGCTTGTTCCAAAATGTATATTCAGCTGGGTCTATTTTATCCCAAGGCATCGCATTCTCAATGTCGCGTTCGCCCATTTTCAAGTAGGTATATCGATCCGGCATAGCAACGTCGCTTGACACGCCTTCTAACTGGGTTGAACCACCATTAATGCGGTAAAATTTTTGGGTTGTGGTTTTTAATGCGCCCAAATCGCCTACAGTATTACCCCGTACAAATTGGTTTAAATCAATCACGTTTTGAACTGTTCCTTTTCCGTATGACTGTTTACTGCCGATGATAATTCCTCGACGGTAATCCTGTATTGCCGCGGCTAAAATTTCGGAAGCCGAAGCCGAAAAGCTGTTGATCATCACTACCAATGGACCATCCCACTGTACTTGCGCGTCACGATCAAACAACACTTCTTTTTTTCGTCCTGCCGATTTCACTTGTACGATTGGTCCTTGTTCAATAAATAATCCCGCAATATCTACTACTGTTTTTAGGGAACCTCCTCCATTATCGCGCACATCAACCACGATGCCTTTTACTCCCTCTTTTTTGAGACGATCTACCTCAATGGCCATATCTTTTGCGGCATCGCGCCCATCATTATTTTCAAAATCAATATAAAATTTAGGCAAATAAATTACCCCATATTTTATTCCGTTTTTCTCAACTATACTCGATTTTGCATACGTTTCCTCAATCTCTACAATGTCACGAATAATTGAAATAACAGCCAAAGTGCCATCTACTTTTTTTACGGTTAATCGCACCTCGGTGCCTTTTGGTCCTTTTATTTTTTTTACAACATCGTCCAATCGCATGCCACCCACATCAACAGCTTCGTTATTTCCTTGTGCCACTTTAAGGATTACATCACCAGCTTCAAGCTCTTTTCCTCGCCAAGCAGGTCCGCCTGAAATGAGTTCGGAAATTTCAGTGTAGTCATTTTTTTTCTGTAGACGTGCTCCAATGCCTTCTAGTTTTCCGCTCATGCTTACGTCAAAACGTTCCTTTTCATCGGGTGGAAAATAATTGGTGTGTGGGTCAAATCGAGTTGCAATGGCATTCACATATACTGAAAACCAATCGGTGTGGTCTAATTCCTTGATAAAATCAAAATACTCATTGAGTGATTTTAATGAATTTTCACGGGTTTCCTTCTCCAACACCTCAAATGATTTGGGTGTAATAGGCTCGTTTTTAACAGGAGATTCTTCGGTTATTTTTATTTTATTGTCAATAGCGTCTTTATCCTCAACTTTCTTGACTACAGGCGTTATTCCCTTTTTTAAATCCTCTTGTATTTCAAGTTTATCTGTAAGTGATGAAAGGGTTGATAGCTTAATTTGTTTGCGCCATCTGTCATACAATTCGGCTGATGTTTTGGCGTAAGGTAATTTTTCGTAATCGGTATTAAAGGTTTCATTAACCGAGTAATCAAAAGGTTTGGACAATATGTCGGCATAAAATGACTTGCTTTCATCAATTCGTTGCAACAATCTTTCATAGGTAAGCGTAAAGAAACTTAAGTCTTTGTTGCGGATTTGATCGTCCAATTGTGTTTCGTAGGGGGCAAATTCATCGATATCAGCTTGCAAAAAAAATCGTTTGGAAGGATCCAAAGCAGCAATGTAATCTTTGTAAACTCCTTTAGAAAAATCATCATCAATGGCTGCTGGGTTATAATGTCCGCGTTCAATCACAAAAGTAAGTAACTCAATGAGCAATTTGTCTTTCTCCGGATCTGACTTTGGGGCACGCGGAATAAAACTCCACAAGGCTACTGCCATCAACACAACCAGCAGCAGAACTTTATAATTTCTTTTCATAAATAGAAGTATTACTTTCATGTAATTATATTCGTTTTCTTTCGGTCACAACAAAAATCTAAGTATAATAGTACGGAAAGATGCGGGAGCTAATTTAGAAAGTTCCCACAAATTAATGAGAATAAAACCGCGATTTTATTTTAAAATTAACGAAACAAAATCAGGATTCGTATGGCGGTTAAGCCACGGGTAAAGCAATTCGCTAAAAAGTAGTAATTTAGCCCGCAATTAAACGCATTTGCTATGAAAACTAGACTTCTTGTATTTTCTTTTTTACTTAGCCTAATGGGCTGGGCTAACCCAACAGTTCCCACTGATCCAATCGTAATTCAAACACGTCTTAGCTCAGCCTTTCCCATTGAAATGATGAGTTTGGATGCGTATTTGGTTACGGCTAATGTAACAACAACAGCTGATGGAGCAGCCATTACCTCAGTTATCTTTACCATTGATGGTGTAGAATATACGGCAAGCAATCCGGTAATTTCGTGCTACGAATACTGGTGGACACCGGCTAGTTTAGGCTCACATACCATACATATTTCGGCTACCGATTCCAATGGAAATACAGCCAACCATACCACCACGGTAGAAGTTGCCAATCCACTTGGCGATCGTACTGTACAAACCTTTGAAAACGCCTTGATTGATTGGACCTCACTTGGCTCCCAATGGGCGTATGGTACTTTTAATTTACCTCAATCGGTAGGCGTTTATGAAAATATCATTGCCAACTTTTCTGTTAGCTGCCCAAACATAACGGGTGGTTGCGACGACTGGGACCGTTTGTGCTGGGTGCAAATTCAAAATCCAGCAGGTGAATGGGTAGAGTTAATTCGTTACATCACACCCTATGGAATTGGCTGCAACCACAACATAGACGTTACTGATTTTGAGTCGCTTTTACAAGGCACTGTTCCATTTCGGGTATTTATTGATACTTGGGGAACAGGAGGATGGAATATCAATTTAAATTTAGAATACGTTCAAGGCTCACCCACATACAAATACAGCAGCGTAAATGAAATTTGGCAGGGCTATTTTAATTTTGGGGACATGAGTAATTTACAACCCGTACCGGTAAAAACGGTTGCCATTCCTCAATATACAACTGCCATGAATTTTAGACTCATCACCACTGGTCATGGATGGGGAAGTAACAATTCAGGTAATGCAGCCGAATTTTATCACGCCGTACATAAACTTAAAATTAATGATCAAACCAATGCCTCACTCAACCAAACCCTTTGGCGTTTTTGCAACCCCAATCCCGACAATTGTTCAGGACAATTGGGCAACTGGCAATACAACCGAGCGGGCTGGTGTCCTGGTGCCATTTCTACTCCTTATCAGTACGACTTGAGTAGTTATATTCCGTTGGGGAGCTTTCAGTTTTCATACATTTTCAAAGAAACTTATCGCGATTACTGCAATGCGAGTAACCCCAATTGCGTGTCTGGTGTAAACTGCGCCGATTGCAATGACGGATACAATCCCTATTATCGTGTGGGTGGCTATATGATTTACAAAGGCAATCAGCCCATACCTACTTTGGCTACCAATGCGCCAACAAAAGAAAATTTCAAAGTGCGTGTATTTCCCAACTCCACTTCGGCACTATTTCATATTAATTTAGACAAAGAGTGGAATTCAATTGTGGTAACCCTGCACACTGTTTCGGGCGAAGCCATCAAGAATTACCACTTTAAATCCACTGCTGATTTAAATGCCTACGACTTTAATGTTAGTGGTTTGAGTGATGGTGTTTATTTTATAAAAGTCTATAACTCGTCGTTTAGTTACAGCGATAAAATTATCATTCACCACTAATATGTCTACAAAACCGCTTATACTCGTAACCAATGATGACGGCATTACTGCGCCAGGAATTCGTGCACTAATAGCTGTAATGAGTGAAATTGGAGATGTTGTAGTAGTTGCACCCGATAAGCCACAAAGCGCCATGGGACACGCCATTACAATAAACAATACCTTATATGTACATAAAACTTCGGCAACAGGAGCAAGTATAACCGAATACCATTGTTCAGGTACGCCTGTAGATTGTATAAAATTGGGCGTGAATGAGATTTTAGACATCAAACCTAATTTGTGTGTTTCGGGTATCAATCATGGCTCCAATTCATCCATTAATGTTATCTATTCGGGAACCATGAGCGCGGCAGTTGAAGCCGGAATAGAGGGCATTCCTGCCATTGGATTTTCGCTCTTGGACTACGATTGGAATGCCGATTTTGAACCGGCAAAATACTACGCAAAAAAAATAGCGCTGGAAGTATTGGCAAACGGATTACCCAAAGGTGTGGTTTTGAATGTTAATATTCCAAAACTGGCTGCAAGCGAAATAAAAGGAATAAAGATTGCTAGACAAGCCAATGCGCTTTGGTTAGAAAAATTCGACAAGCGCAAAACCCCGCAAGGCAAAGACTATTATTGGCTTACTGGCGAATTTGTAAATCACGACAAAGGCACTGACACCGACGAATGGGCTTTGGCCAATGGCTATGTTTCAGTAGTGCCTGTTCAATTTGACATGACGGCGCACCACGCCATTCAACAGCTTAACGATTGGAATTTATAAGTCATGAAAAAATCTGATCTACTTATCGGCGCGTTATTGGGCCTATTTACCAGCCTATTGGGCAGTATTCTGTTTATTTTACTTTTTACTACCTATGGAATTTTTGACGGACTACAATTTATCTTGGCCTCAGGAAAAATGGGGAAGTTACTCACTTTAGGCGCCTTGCTGAATTTGCTTTTGTTTTTTGCTTTACTCAAAAAGAATAAAGAACTCATGGCTCGTGGCATTGTGTTGGGTAGCATTGTACTTACCGTTTTAACCTTATTGCTCTAAGCCATGAAGTACTACATTATAGCAGGTGAAGCCTCTGGAGATTTACATGGAGCCAATTTAATCAAGGCCTTAAAAACCGAAGATCCGCAAGCCAATATACGGTGTTGGGGAGGCGAGCTCATGAAAGAAGCAGGCGGAACCTTGGTAAAACACTACAAAGAGTTGGCATTTATGGGATTTGTGGAAGTGCTATTTAATTTAAAAACCATTTTAAAAAACCTTTCCTTTTGCAAAGCTGACATCGCTGCCTTTGAGCCGGATGTACTAATTTGTATTGATTACCCAGGATTTAATATGCGCATTGCCCAATGGGCCAAAACCAATGGAATCCCCACACATTATTATATTGCGCCGCAGATTTGGGCTTGGAAAGAAAGCCGCATCAAGGCCATTAAGCGTGACATTGATCACTTATATGTGATCTTGCCATTTGAGAAAGATTTTTTTGAGCAAAAACACCACTACCCCGTCCATTTTGTGGGACATCCACTAATTGACGCCATCAAACAACAACAGCCCTGTAGCTTGTTCGAATTTCAAGCCCAAAATGGCTTGTCAAATTTGCCTATCATTGCACTATTACCAGGAAGCCGCAAGCAGGAACTCAGCAAAATGCTTTCAGTATTGTTGCGTGTAGTAACCGAATTTCCTGGCTATCAGTTTGTAATAGCTGGAGCGCCAAGTCAAGAATATGAGGTATATAAACCATTCATCAATGGCGATCAGGTAAAATTCATTTCGAATAAAACCTACGAATTATTGCAACACGCTACAGCAGCATTGGTCACATCCGGAACAGCAACGCTAGAAACTGCACTGTTTAAAGTGCCCGAAGTGGTTTGTTACAAAGGCAGTTGGATCTCGTATCAAATTGCCAAACGCATCATTACGCTCAAGTACATTTCGCTGGTTAATCTCATCATGGATCAGGAAGTCGTGACCGAATTAATCCAAGACAGCTGCAATGTGGCCCAAATAAAAATCGAATTGCAGCGCATTTTAGACCCCGAAAACCGCACAAAACTTTTGCAGGAATACAAGCAACTGGAAACAAAACTCGGAGGCGCTGGTGCCAGTAAGAAAACGGCGCAACTCATTATACGAAGTTTGCAGCCGCTGCGTTAATACCTTACATTTAAACCCTATTTGCCTTGACTCGTTTTGTATCTATTTTCTTTGTTTTATTGCTTGTGGTGAGCTGCAAACCCAAGGCCACTATTATTACCTCAAAAGCCGAAGCACAAAAACGAGGCATATATCGCGTACCTGAAAACAAAACCCTGGTGATTAATCACACGCAAATTGAAGATTTAATTGCCAAAGCAAAAATAACGCCGCCCATTAAAGCCGTTGTGCCTACTGTAGTTCCTGAAAAAAAAGCACCCAAATACATCCTAAATGAGGCCAATGATCCCGATTATTTTGTCTCGGATGACGATGCCAGTTATTTGGTTCAACAACTCATACATGCGGCTTCTGATGAGATTGGCACTCCCTACCGACCTGGCGGGACTTCAGCTAGCGGATTTGATTGCTCGGGTTTGATGTACAGCACCTTTCTAAAATTTGATATCGAATTACCCAGATCCTCTGCTGAAATGGCGCGCTTGGGAAAAAAATTAAACCGAGACGAAGTGAAGAAAGGTGATTTAATTTTCTTTACTACCCGAGGCAAGCGCTACATTAATCACGTGGGTATGGTGGTCGAGGTGACTCCCGATGAAATTAAATTTGTGCATTCGTCAACCCAACAAGGCGTGGTTATTTCGTCTACGGCCGAACCGTATTATGCACGTACCTTTGCCCAAGTGAATCGCGTATTGGAATAATTACTACTTTAGAGGCATCATTTATACGCCTTTATCATGAATCTATTCCATTATCCGCTGCCTAGGATTACTTTGGGCATGCTAACCGGCTGCATACTTGGCAGCTTTACCAACCAACTTACCCTTGCTATTTGCCTGCTCACAGTGCCTCTAATTGTAGGGGGCATTCTTTACTTTGTTTTCAAACAAAAATTCATTATTGGAATTTCCCTGCTCATTTCTTCTTGTGGCTTGGGCGAATTAAGCACCTATATACACACAGATTCAAACTATGTAAATCATTTCAGCCATTACGCAAATAGCTCCAAAAAACAAACCATTGAAGGAATAATAAAAGAACAACTCAAATCAACAACAAACTACCAACGCTACGTAGTAGCTCTTTATTCACTCAACAAAAAAGCTTGTTTTGGCAAGTTACTGGTACACATTAAAACAACTGCAAAAAATAAATCATATGGCGTTGGTATGCCTATACAATTTGAGGGGCAACTGCGCTTGCATCAGCTACAACTTAATCCAAATGCATTTCAGTATGATGACTATTTGAAGCGACAAAACATTTACGGACAAGTTTGGGTGCCAATGCATGCTGTAAAATATGCTAAAAAATATCGCGTAGACGCCAACTACTGGGCCGATCAACTACGCAATCAAATCAGTAAAAACCTAGAAAAATCGGGCTGTAATCCTGTCATTTCGGCGGTATTCAAAGCGTTATTAATGGGACAACAACAAGAAATTCCCACCGCTATCACCAAAGAATATCAATACGCTGGAGTAATTCACATCCTCTCAGTTTCGGGACTTCACGTGGGATTTATTGTTATTGTGCTGCAATTTCTATTTCGGTTGTTTCCCAAAAATCATACTACATTAAGCATAGAACTGATACTTAGTCTTCTTTTTATATGGAGTTTTGCATTTATTGCAGGATTGGCTCCATCGGTACTTCGGGCTGTAACTATGTTTAGTTTTGTTGGGATAGGTAACTATCTAAACCGAAACACAGGCAGTTTACATGCGCTCTTTGTCTCGGCTTTCCTGATCTTGTGTTGGACACCACAAGCCGTATTTGATATTGGATTCCAGCTGAGCTATGCCGCCTTATTGTTTATATTTTTGCTTCAACCCAGTCTTGATAAGCTGTATCAACCACATGCAAAATTAAGTAAGTACGTGTGGGACAATTGTACCGTTTCGGTCTCGGCACAATTGGGAACATTGCCCATAAGTTTGTTTTATTTTCATCAATTTCCGGGCTTATTTTTAGTAGCCAATGTGTTATTGCTTCCGCTCTTAACACTGGTAATGGGCGTAGGAATTGTTTGTTTGATTTGGTTAGTTGTTGATGTGCCACCACAATTATTAATTGCCGCCATGTCAGGATGTATAGAACTCATGAATACACTTATTGCTTGGTTGGCTTCGTTTGATGCCTTAGTCTTTCAAAACATTCCTTGTACGTTGGGCATGACTATTTCACTTTATCTTGTATTATTTACAGCCTTACTTTGGATTCATTATCGAAACTTTTTATCAAGTCTTGGTATTGGTCTAGCACTCATTGCGCTTCAATGTAGCTTGTTTATTCCGTTTTGGAAAAGCAAGTCTGAACAGGAAGTACTGCTTTTTCATGTTCAACGACATAGTGCAATTCTATCGCGAAATGGAAACAGCATTACCGCTTATACGAATGTGCCTGAAGACAAAAGAAACGACCTGCATGCCTATGCCACGGCACATTTTTGTTCGGCCATTTGCATCAAGCCTATACCGCAATTGGGACGTGTAAACGAGAAAGCCATTTGCATCATATCTCCCGAAAATGCCCATGAAAAACTACCATTACACCCTGTGGTGATAATGCGAAATTCACCAAAAATAAACGTAGATTTATTCATAATGCGGCATCAACCAACTCAAATTATTGCTGATGGAAGCAACTACAAATCCTATATTTCACGTTGGAAAGCCAGTTGTAGAAAAGCAAAAATCCCTTTTCACGCTACGGGTGAAAAGGGATTCTATCGCTTATACTAATCGTTATTTTTTTCCTACAATCTGATTAGCGGCTTCCAACCATTTGGCGGGACCTCCTGCTACATACCCGGTGCTGCCGATTCGATCAAGGGAAATTTTTCCGTCTTTTATCCCTGGTTTGGCAAACCAAATCGTGGGATAGCCTTGCACTTGGAACATTTGCTGTAAGGCTGAATTTTGTTGTTGAATCTCGGGTTGTTGTGGAGTTCTTCTGGGGAAGTCCAATTCAACTAAAACTGCGTTTTCTTGAGCCCAATTGGCAAATTCGGCTGTTTTGAGCACCTCTTTTTGCAAACGAATGCACCAACCGCACCAGTCGCTACCGGTAAAAAACAACAACAAGGGTTTATTGGTTTTCATAGACAATTGAGCCGCTTTCTCGACATTGGTTTCCCAATAAATATCTTGTGCTTGAGCAGCAAAAGCGCTTAGAACAAATACGAAAAGTAAAACTATTTTTTTCATAATCGCTGTTTTCAAATTTAGAATTCGAAAGTACTAATTTATTTTACTTCTTGCATGAGTTTTTTTACCCAAGGTGAAATTAATACTAATACAAGTCCCGCTATTAATGCATAAATAGCCAATTGCTTGTACCCCTCGGTATAGACTACTAATTGGTTGTAATTGGTAGCATTTTCAGAAGCAGTTGCGATATTTGCACCCAGCAACCCAGCAAAATACTGGCCGTAGGCACTGGCTAAAAACCACATTCCCATAATGACCGCTTGAGTACGTTGGGGCGAGAGTTTTGTCATGGCCGACATACCAATAGGCGACAAACACAATTCACCAAAGGTAATGACGAACCAACCCAAAGTGAATAAATCGAGTGAAGTTTTACCACTGGCATCGGCAAAAAAACTAGTGGTGTAAAACACAAAAAAACCGCCTGCCAAAAACAAAAAGCCGAAACCAAATTTCACTACGGTATTGGGTTCCATTTTGCGTTTAGCAAGCCATACCCATACCAATCCAACAAGCGCAGCAAATGCAATTACAAACAATGAATTGGCAGAATTATTTACTCCGTTGGGATCAAGCGGGATTCCCAGCACGGTGTTGTGCAAGTTGTTTAAAGCAAACAAGCTCAACGAACCTCCACTTTGCTCGAAGAACGCCCAAAAGAAAATCGAAAACAAGATAAATACCAAAGCAGCCAACAATTTTTTGTTCTCGGCAGCACTAAAGTGGCGCATTTCATAAAACAAATACAAAATAGAAGCTGGCCCAATAATCATCATAAAATAATCGGTATAGGTTGTATTGGCTACCATCAGGATGATAACTGGAATTAAGGCCAAGGAAAAAATAAATGTACCTACTTCATAGGCCAATCGTTTGGAGGCTTTCCAATCGGCCAATGGCGAAAGCCCGATAGTGCCCAAACTTTTCTGGGTTTGGGTAAACGTAAGTAAACTAATTACCATTACTACAGCGGCAAATCCAAAGGCATAGTTCCATCGAAGGGTTTCGGGAATAAACTGTACAAATAAATTGCCATTGGCTACTGCTATACATAAGTAACCGCCAATGAGTGCGCCAATATTAACTCCAGCATAAAACAGCGAAAATCCGGCATCACGTCGCACGTCATTTTCATGGTACAATTGCCCTACCATTGACGAAATATTGGGTTTAAAAAAACCGGTTCCTACTATGGTAAAACTAATACCAACAAAGAAAAAGGTCTGTGGATCTAACGCTAATATTACGCTGCCAACAATCATTAATAGTCCTCCCCAAAACAAGGACTTTCGAAAACCTAGGATTTTATCGGCAAATAATCCTCCCACAAAGGTAAAGGCATATACCCAGGCCTGGGTGGCGCCATATTGCAATTGCGAGGTGACATCGTCCATGCCCAATTTGGATACCATGAATACGACCAACATACCGCGCATGCCATAAAAACTAAAGCGTTCCCACATTTCGCTGAAAAATAAGTACCACAATTGCTTGGGGTATTTGCCTTTAAAATCTTGTATTTGAGTTGAAGAAATGGTGTGTTTCATAAGGTATTAATTTATTCCTTTTTCGTTCATAACTTGGTTGAGTTGTTTTAATAAGACAAACATCAATACCGAAGCAAACATCAACAAGGAGAAGTTAATCCAAAAGAAATCCGTTTTGTCCTCATAAGAATCCCACATACTTGCTAGAACGCCGCTTAATTTGTTTCCGATGGAGGTCGATAAAAACCAACCGCCCATCATGAGTGATGTAATATTCGTTGGGCTCAACTTCGACACAACCGACAATCCCATGGGACTCAAGAACAGTTCACCGATGGTAATGATACCGTAATTGGCTACGAGCCACCAAACACTTACTTTTTCTGATCCATTGCCACCCATTTTTACTGCAGCAACCATAACCAATACAGACAAGGCTGAGATCAACAATCCAAATGCGATTTTTGTAGGTGTAGAAGGTTCTTTTTTTCGACTGCGTAAAAAAGTAAAAAAAGCAACTACCAAAGGCGTTAAGATGATTACCCAGCCCGGATTAATGGATTGACTCAAATTAGTAGCCCATAAACTAACTGTTGAATTTTCGGCTGGCAATTTATCTTTTGCAACATTTCTAAAATACACGGGATAATCTACTACTTTTTGAATTTCACCATTCACTTTTTGCAGTCGAAAAGTCGAGTCATATAATTCGGTAGTATCTTTTTTGTATTCTACTTCTTTGGCTAATTTTAATCCATTAAAGACCATTTCGGTGTTGCCTATTATGGCGCGATCAGTATAGCGATCAGCCCAAGTAGTAAGCGCTGATCCGTTGAGTTTAAAAACCGCCCAGAATAAAATAACAACAGCAAAAATAGAAAGTAATGCACCAATTGGACGTTTATCTTCCGGTTTGGCTTTAAAGTATAAACTGGCATAAAAAAAGATTACCGGAATACACGCAAAAATAAACGCATCGGTGCTGTCGGAACCAAAAATAGAACTGTTGGGATTCGTTTCAGAAGTGACGCCTTTGAGCAACCAACCAATAACACCAAAAACTACGGATGGCAATAAAATAAACAATACAATTTTATAGAACGGCATATCGCCTTCTTGTGTTCCCTTTTTCTGATCGTAACCTTTGTAATGTTTTGACCCGAGTATAAAGACCAAAACGCCAATAAACATCCCTACTCCTGCAGCCATAAATGCATACTGCCAACCCAAAAGAATTTGCAAGGCGGCACCAAAGAAATTGCAAATGAATGCCCCCACATTAATGCCCATATAGAAAATGTTATAGCCCTCGTCTTTCTTATCCTTGAATGTGGAGTCGTTGTAGAAATTACCCAACAAAGTGGAGATGTTGGGTTTAAAAAAGCCATTGCCCAGAATAACCAACGTCATGGCCAAATAAAGCATGGGTAAACTGTGAATGCCCATTAGCATATAACCCACACCCATCATGAGACCTCCAATAATAATTGATTTTTTATAGCCCAAATAGCGATCGGCCAACAAACCTCCAATAAATGGCGTTAAAAAAACCAAGGCTATAAACGTACCATACAAATCAGCCGATTCTTTTTCGGTCATGGCAAAACCGGCTTCTACATCTTTGAGATACAGGGTAAAAATACCAATCATGAGGTAGTAGCCAAAACGTTCCCACATTTCGGACAAAAACAAATACGGCAAGGCCTTCGGGTGATTTTTCCACATAGTAATTCAATTTAAAAAGAAAACCCACGGAACAACTCCCGTGGGTTTGAAAGATATAAAAAAAATTGAAATAGTGCTTAGCGCACCCCGTGCATCATTTTTTTCAATACTGGTGTTAGTAGAAATAAAATCAAGGCAGCCAAACCGGTAAGCACTACGAAAACCATGAAAAATTCAAAGAGATTATGAATCTCAAACCCAGCAAAAATAGGGTTATGGTCGGTGATTTGATTCTCCGACAACAAAGCGGTTTGCTCTGGTGTTAAGGTAATTTTTTTATCCAATACCGCTTGCAAATCGATGCCCAATTCTTTGGCTTTTAAAAATTTATCTCCTGTAGCAGGCATGATCGAACCCAAGGTTCCTGCCAAAGCATAACCCGAAGCATTTGACAAAAAGAACACCCCGTACAACAACGAAGAAAAACGCTTTGGTGATAGCTTTCCTACCAACGACAAACCAATTGGCGACAAGCATAACTCGGCACAGGTTTGGATTAAATACAACAAGATTAACCATTTGATGGCCAACAACCCACTGTTTCCTAAATCTTTTACGTTGTAAGCAATGATAAAATAACTCAAGGCAATCAAAGCCAACCCAAAGGATTGTTTCATGGGAGAAATCGGCTCACGGTCTTTGCTACGCAAATAATCCCACAACATACTAAATGGAACGGCAAAAGCTACCACAAATAGTCCGTTAAAAATTTGTACCATCGAAGGCGGCATGTTCCAACCAAAAAAGTTACGATCGGTTTGGTTATCAGCAATAAAGGTTAACGATGAACCTGCTTGCTCAAAGGCTGCCCAAAAGAAAATAATAAAGAAAGCCACAATGTAAATCACAAAAATACGGTCGCGCTCTACTTTAGTTAGGGATGAATCCGATACGATTAATCCAGCAAGAGTTAAACCACTCGAATAAATCAACGTGTAAATTAAGTTTTGGTCGAACACAAAGTGAATCAATGCCCCTAAGGACAAAAAGGCAATCGCTGCACCAATTAAGGCATTGGTAGAGAAAACGGCTTTTTGAGACTCGCCTTCTTCAAAATCAGATGCCTCATTTTTGGATGGCAATCCCCCTAGTGGTTTTCCGTCTGGACTCACAACATATTTATTTTTCAAAACATAAAACACGGCTGTCCCGATAAGCATGGCCAATGAAGCGGCCAAGAATCCCCACTTGAATGCGTGAATGTCGCGAATACCTTCGGCGTCTTTTACATCACCAATTAAGGGACAAATCAATTGACCCAAAAAGGCACCCAAATTGATTCCCATGTAGAAAATGGTAAAGGCGGTGTCTAATTTGCTTTTTTCTTGTTTCGGATACAAACTCCCTACCATCGAAGAAATATTGGGTTTAAAGAACCCATTTCCAAAAATAATGATTCCCAAAGCAGACCACATTAAGGTGTTGGCCAACGGCAAATTGGTTCCAAACACACTGGCGCTAAAAAACAATAAAAATTGTCCGACTGCCATCATCAAGCCACCCAATAAAATACAGTTGCGATTTCCGAAAAATCGGTCGGCAATAAAACCACCCAACATGGGAGTTAGGTAACACAGTCCCAAAAATCCTCCATAGATCAAAGAAGCATCTTCTTCTTTCATCATCAACGAATTAACTAAGAAAAGTGTTAATATGGCGCGCATGCCGTAAAAATTGAAACGCTCCCACATTTCGGTTCCGAATAATACCCAAAGTCCTTTTGGATGTCCTGTTTTTACCTGTGTTTCTGACATAATTGTTTGGTTTTAGTTGAGATTAGTTAATTATAAATTTTCTTTGATGAAATTGGTGATTTTAGTAAACAACTGAATACGTGTTTTTCCACCGTAAATTCCGTGGTTTTTATCGGGATAAATTTGCGAATCAAATTGTTTATTGGCTTGAATTAAAGCCTCCATCATTTGCATGGTATTTTGCACATGAACATTGTCATCCGCTGAACCGTGAATGAGCAAAAACTTGCCTTTTAATTTACCAACGTGGTTAATGGGTGAATTGTCGTCATAACCACTTGGGTTTTCTTGTGGCGTTTGCAAATAACGCTCGGTGTAAATGCTGTCATAAAAACGCCAACTGGTTACCGGTGCAACGGCTACAGCCATTTTGAATACATCGGCACCTTTCAAGATGCAATTGCTGGCCATGAATCCACCAAAAGACCAACCCCAAATCCCAATACGTGATGCATCAATGTAGGGATAAGTGCCAAACACCTTGGCTGCCGCAATTTGGTCTTCCACTTCGTATTTTCCCAACTCTTTTTGGGTGCATTTTTTAAACGCTGCTCCTTTAAATCCTGTTCCTCGTCCATCTACACATGCTACTAAATAGCCTTGCTGAGCCAACGACTGAAACCAATAATCATCGGCACTATTCCAGTCGTTGTTAACTTGTTGTGAACCCGGACCAGAATATTGGTACATCAATAGCGGATATTTGCGGGTAGAATCAAAATTGCTGGGTTTTAAAATCCACGCATTCAATTCGTTTCCTTCGGGAGTTTTGAGCACAAAAAATTCTTTCGTACCTAAGTTGTAGTTGGCCAATTTACTTTGTAATGCCTCATTCATCTCAATATTTTTGAGCAATTTACCTGTTTTGGTGTCGTGCAATGAATACTGCGTAGGCTGTGTAGCCGATGAATGAATTTCTATAAAATAGGCAAAATTTGGACTACAGGTGGCTGCGTTTGTACCCAATTTAGTAGATAAACACTGCTTATTTTTTCCGGTCAATCCAATTTTGTATACCGCTCTATTTATGGATCCTTGCTCAGTAGATTGATAAAAAATAGACTTGGTTTTGGCATCATAGCCATAATAGGCTGTTACTTCCCAATTTCCTTTGGTGATTTGATTTTTTAATTTTCCGGCAGAATCATACCAATAAATGTGGTTGAACCCGTCTTTTTCGCTGGTCCAAATGAAGCTGTTATCGGGCAAAAAAGTTAAGTTATCGGTTACGTCTACATAGGCCTTGTCTTTTTCGTTGAGTGCCACACGGGTTTGCAAAGTTGTACCGTTTATGAACAACAAATCCAAATTGTCTTGGTGGCGATTGAGTACTTGTGCCGAAAGGGTATTGGCATCTTCGGTCCAGGCCATACGAGCAATGTAAAAATCATGGTAGTCTGATAAATCAACTGATTTTGTATGATTTGTAGCTAACTCATAAACATGCAAGGAAACCTCCGAATTTTTCTCTCCAGCTTTGGGGTATTTGAACGTTTCAGTGGATGGGTACAATTCATTTTGAAATACCGACATACTGAATTCCGGAACTTGGGATTCGTCAAACTTGATGTAGGCAATTTTTTTGCTGTCTTTGCTCCAATCAAAGGCACGAACAAAGGCAAATTCTTCTTCGTAAACCCAGTCAGTGATTCCATTGATAATGGCGTTTTTGCTTCCATCAGTGGTAAGTTGGGTGGTTGATTTGGTCGATAAATTATAAACAAACAAATTGTTGTCTTTGGCATAAGCCAACTGCGAACCATCGGGAGAAAAGGTAGGCTCTTGAACCGGAAAGTCAAATAACTTAACTACTTTTTTAGAAGCCATATCATACAAATAGTAGTCAGCCGTAAACGAATGGCGGAAAATTGGCGAAGAATTGGCTGCCAATAGAATGTGTTGTTCACTCGGACTAAAGGTATAACTGTCAATGCCGTCTTTAAGCAAGGGTTGATTTTTGGTGTCCAGTAATGTGTTTAGTTTGTTAAGTGTTGCGAAATCGTAAACATCGATTTGAAAACTTTTTGTACTGCGGTCAAAATTGAGTACGGTGTATTGGTTGGTGTTTTTTAGGGCTTGTAATTCGTCCATTCCTTTGGCACGAAAAGCACCCGAATATATGTCTTCAATCGTGATTTTCTGTTGGGCAATAAGAGAAGTATGTAGGGCAATAATGAACGCGAATACGTGAACTAATTTCATAGAATAGTTTGTCATTTAAAATCAGCCAATTTTAGTGAAAAAAATGCAATTATTGCTACATTTTGGAAATTAATTCAAGGAGATTAAATGTGAATTGGGGAGAAGTTCACCATAAAATGCAAGGATTATCCCGCTACTATCCGTTATATTTGTATGCTTTTCTAAACCAAAAGAACTATGACCCACGACATCGCCGGATTTTCAAAATTGAGCAAAGAAGACAAACTCAACTGGTTGTCTGAGCACTATTTTACTACCCCCACTGAAGCAACTGCATTACTCAAAAAATATTGGAACTCCGACCAGGCGCTCCAAAAATTACACGATGAATTTATAGAAAATACGGTTAGTAATTTTTACTTGCCACTGGGTGTAGCTCCCAATTTTGTGATCAACGGAAAAAACTACACCATTCCCATGGCCATTGAAGAAAGCTCAGTGGTAGCTGCAGCAGCCAAAGCAGCAAAGTTTTGGGCCAGTCGGGGTGGATTTACAGCCCAAGTAATCAATTCTGAAAAAATAGGGCAAGTGCATTTTATCTTCAAAGGCGACAGTGAGAAACTGAATAATTTTATAGTTAGCATTCAACCCAACTTGCGCGAGGCCACCAAAGAAATTACCAAAAATATGGAAGCCCGAGGTGGCGGAATTACTCATATTGAGTTGCGCAACCAAACCGATAAATTACCCCACTATTTTCAGTTGCACGTCACCTTTGAGACCAAAGATTCTATGGGGGCCAATTTTATCAATTCGTGTTTGGAGCAATTTGCCAAAACCATCACGACAGAAGCGCAACACTATCCCTCATTTACCGATGCCGAGAAAGACATCCAAATTGTGATGAGTATCTTGTCTAATTATGTGCCCAATTGTTTGGTACGCGCCGAAGTGTCATGTCCAGTTGAAGAATTAGCTGAAAAAAAATTAGAACATCCCATAGAATTTGCCGAAAAATTTGTGCAAGCGGTTCAAATTGCACAAGTTGAGCCATTTCGAGCGGTAACACACAACAAGGGTATCATGAATGGAATTGATGCTGTAGTCTTGGCCACCGGAAATGATTTTAGGGCGGTTGAAGCGGGCGTGCATGCCTATGCAGCCAGAGATGGCCAATACCGCAGTTTAACTCACGCAACCATAGAAGATGGCATTTTTAAATTTTGGATTGAAATTCCATTGGCCTTAGGAACCGTAGGTGGCTTGACCAATTTGCATCCTTTAGTAAAATGGAGTATGGAGCTGTTGCAAAAACCATCGGCGCATGAACTCATGCAACTAGTAGCGGTGGCTGGCTTGGCGCAAAACTTTGCCGCCTTGCGTTCACTTACTACAACGGGTATCCAAGAAGGACACATGAAAATGCACTTAAACAACATTTTACAGCAACTGCAAGCTACTGAACCAGAAAGACAAGCGGTACAAAAGCACTTCAAAAAAGAAACGGTTACACATGCAGCCGTAGTTTCGTTTGTACAACAACTAAGAACATAACAATCGAAATGGTACAGCAATTCTACAGCAACGGAAAATTGTTACTTACTGGCGAATATGTAGTCTTAAATGGCGCCAAAGCCTTGGCTGTTCCTACCCAACTGGGACAATGGCTACGTGTAAAACCATCAGACCATAGCGGCCTACATTGGCAAAGTTTTGATTCTGATGGAAATTGTTGGTTTGAAACCCATGTCGATTGGGCCGATTGGCAAACTCCACCAAGTTCCGAAAGGAGTATTCGCAATACCTTGCTCTCGATTCTTCAAAAAGCACAAGAATTAAATCCTGCATTTTTACAAAACCAAGAAGGTCTATCGGTTAGTACCCAACTCAGCTTCCCGAAAAAATGGGGATTGGGCACTTCCTCGACATTAATTAATAACGTAGCGCAATGGGCTCAAGTTGACGCCTACCGATTACTGTTTGACAGTTTTGGCGGAAGCGGGTACGATATCGCTTGTGCGCAACATGATTCGGCAATTGTATATCGACTGGAAAACGAAAAGCCAGTTGTAAAACCCATTTCGTTTGAACCACTTTGTCAAGCGAACATGTATTTTGTATACCTAAACCAAAAACAAAACAGCAAAGAAGCCATTTCGGCCTATTATAAAAAACAGCATCGCTTGGCAAATTATGCCGATGAAATCAGTTCAATTACAGAAGCAATACTGTTAGATACCAGCTTTGAAAATTGGCTTGAACAACTACAAAAACACGAAATAATCCTGAGCAATGTACTTGAAATGCAAAGCGTACAAGAAGCGTACTTTGCTGATTTTAACGGATTGGTGAAAAGCTTGGGCGCTTGGGGCGGCGATTTTGTTTTAGCTCTTAGTTCATCCAATCCAACTGACTATTTTTCAAACAAAGGGTACCACACAATACTTCCCTACTCCCAACTCATAAAATAAAAAAACCCGATTCAAATGAATCGGGTTTTGGGTATTTGTTCGATTAATAATTGAACTTCGAACGGTTATCTTCTATATCAGCATCTTCTTTAAGCGCTGGTATTACCCGTCCAGTATACGATTGTACTTGCGATTTTACTTTGTTTACGTAGTCTGCGTGATTTTTAAGTGCAGGAGCTTTGGTGATTAAAGTTGGTTGTACTACATACACCCCTGAATTTCCTTCGATAGGCGCAGATACTTTGTTTACGCCAATGGCAAATGCAGTTCCCACAACTTTACGCTCAGGACCAGCATTAGGAATGTTTGGGTTTTCAAGTGTTAAATCAATGGCTTGTTGAACAGTCGTATTGGATGCTTGAGCAATTGCCTGTAAGCTACCCGCTTTCATTTTGGCCATCAATAATGCCGCTTTCTTTTTGTTTTTAAGGATTGGCTCAACAGAAGGTCTTGCATCTTCAACAGCCATTAAACCTTTGTCAGTCGATTTTTTAAGTTTAACAATAACATTACCCATGTTGGCTACTTCAAATCGCTTTACATCTCCAACGTTAGTTCCTTTTTCAAATGCCCAACGAACAATTTGTCTTTGCGGACCTAACCCACCACAAACCTCATCCATTTCTTTCACTTTAACGGCAGGCGTAACGGTTAATTTTTGAGCCTTAGCAATTTTGTCAAAGTCTTTTTCGTTGGCATCCATTTCAAATTGAACAGCCTGTGTATACAATTTATCGGTTGTTGTTTCAGATGGTTCAATTTTTTGAGCAATAGTAGCCAAACGAATTGCGTCTTGCTTATCGGTTACATTAATGATGTGGAATCCGAAATCGGTTTCTACCAATCCAATTTTACCCACTGGGTTTCCAAACACAAAATCATTAAATGGCTTAACCATTTGACCAGGAGCAAAATAACCTAAATCACCCCCTTGTTGAGCTGATGAATCATCAGAGTTAGTTAAGGCCAACATCAAGAAACTTGTTGGATTGGCTTTCACTTGAGCCAACAACATTTCTGCTTTGGCTTTGGCTTGTTCCTTGGTGCGTTTTTCTTTTTTATTGGGCACTTGGGTACCTTCATAACTTATCAAAATATGACTTGCTTTTGCATTGGCGCCCGCTTTGCGTCCCATAGATTTAGAAATGCAATAGTATGGTCCTCTCATATATGGTCCATAAATGGCTCCTGGAGCTAGAGCAAACAAGGCGTCTGCATGCTCAGCAGGTAAATCTTTTTTGGCCGTGAATGTTGAATCATAAGGAATGTCCGAATTTTCATTGACAAAATCAACGATGTTTACAGCACCTCTGAAACCGGGCAAGGTATCGTTCTTTCCTGTCTCTTGGTTGTATACAACACTACCTGTAAGTAACCCATTTACTTTTGTTTTTACTTCTGCTTCGTCTTCGGCAGAGGCTTTGTCTTCAATCACTACATAATCCAATTCTCTGCCTGATTCTGCTTTGAATTTTTTCTCATTCTTTTTCATGTAATCCGTGATTTCGGCATCGGACACTTTAACATCACTGTCTTTAACAGAAGAATACAATACTGCAACATAATTCATGTTTAGCTTGTTAGCTTCCATTTCGTATTTCATTTTACCCTCTGCCTCAGTGGTGTATAACCCCCCTTTTACCATGGCGTTGTAAATTTGGTATTTGGCGTTCAAATCGGCATCTTTTTCGCGGTCTTTGATGTACTGCGCTTGCTCTGGATTAGACTTGAAATACTCTTTGAATTTAGCCAAGTCAAATTGACCAGCTGCATTTTGAAACAAGGGGTTTTGACCAATATTTTGATCCATTTTTAAAGCTTCCATGATGTGTTTCTCACCAGCTTGTATGCCCAATTTGTCAAATTCTGCTGTTAACAAAGCAATTGAAACCTCTTGATCCCATACGCGGTTTACCGCTTGCATTGAAGTCATACCTTGTTGGCCGCTCTTCTCTACATTGCTTACTTTTACTCTAAACTCTTCAAATGAAATGTCTTTTCCATTTACGGTTCCAATGTATTTGGATGTGCTAGAAAATCCACCGCTATTAAAGATATCGCCAATAATAAAAGCCAATAAGCAAAAGCCAATAACTAGTATTAGTAACAGGGAACGTTGTCTGATTTTTTGTAAAACTGCCATGTTTATTTGTGTTAAATTTTTATTCAGTTTGCGAAAATACAATTATCTATTTAATAACCACAAAATGATTTCATATTATTTGAAGGAAATGCCTCTATTTTGTGTCGTTTTCATCTTAAAAAAAAGAAGGTACTTAGTCTTGACGGTCCGACGATTGTCTAGCATTCATTTTTGCGGCAAATCGGCGGCGAAAAAAGAAAGTAAATAAAGCTATCGCGGCAAAAAAGAAACTAATCCATGGTTTTTCTGGGTTGTTCCATTTGACAATTCCATCATAAATGCAATACAAGGCAAGAGCCAAGTAAATGTATTGGGTGTATTTTAAGTAATTCATAGTTATTCTGTTTGATTTATTTCTCCGTTAATGCGTTGGGAATTTACCCGTTTAAAATCTTTGCTAAAATCGATTCCTTCGCCATAGGAAACGCCTTTGGTGTCGGTGAGTTTAAATTTCTGTTCTGTAAAAAACCATTCGTTTTTTTGATCATAATACAACTGATTTGTTTCGAGTTGTTGACCAAATTCGTTGGTGATTTTTACCTGACTTTGCAAATCAATTATACCTGTACCCTTAAAGGTTACTGCATAGTTTGATCGGATAAAGGTTCTTTGGCCTTTGCTGTCGTATAGGGTTACAAAAATTCCTTTAGGAAATTCGGTGTAGGGAAATTCAACATGGGCATAATCCAACATTTTGGAACTCTCAAGGATAGAAGTTATTCGACCAGAATCGGTGTATTTGAGATTAAAATCGGTGGCTTCACCAGCTGGGGCAAATTCAGAATAATTAATTTTTTGGACTTCTTTAAAGTTGCTTTCACATCCTACTAGCGCCAAAAAAAATAAACTAACTACGAAGAGTGTAGAGCCGAAACGAAAAAAAAACAGACGACGAATCAGATCCATTAGTCGTATTTTCGTTTCACAAACCACTTGTCATTAAGCGACAAACTCATCACCACATTGGTGTAATTTTCTTGCACCAAATTGGCTTTTGTTGTTCCTTTTCGCCCGTATTCTACTCCCATATTTAAATTTGAGAAAGTGCCGCCCAACGGCAATCCAAATCCGGCTGAAAGCGCATAATCTTTGATGGTTTGGCCTTGAATAACCAATCCTGTATTTTCATATCGAAAACCAGCTCTGTAGGTTATTTTTTCAAAATAATTGGAAAAGGTATTGTAATTGGGTATCCAAAATCCACCCAAGCTATATTTGTATCCATTTTGGAATGTAGCTACCGTAATGTCGTCGTAACGATTTCCCATGGCTCTAGATTGATTCCACGTTAACTCGGTTCCAATCATCCAATTGCGGGATTTCCCTACACCTGCTCCAAAAGACAATTGGTTGGGCATACTTAACTTACCTGTGGTTCGGTTTTGTGACAATACATCAATACGAGTAGGCGTTAAAATTTCGGAATAGGCCACCGAACTCACCGTATTGTCATTAATGGTATTTAAGTTACTATTGTAATTGTAATGCAAACCACTATATAAGGAAAGGTCGGCCAGTTTTCGTTGGTACATCAATCCAATTTTATAATTGAAACCGGATAAGGCCGTTACATTTTGCTCGTATGATCCATATTGAATGCCGTCTATGTATTTTAGACTACTGGTTTGAATTTCACCAAAGTTGTAATTTAATTCTGCGCCGATACTCAGGTTTGGTTTGAGTTGAATGCCGTAACCCAAAAACACTTTATTCATTCCACCTGTCCCCTCAAATTTTTGAATCAAGCCGTTGGCTTCATCAATATTTCGAATGCGATACCCTACTGCTGAATACGGAATAAGTCCAAAACAAAAACCAGCATTTTTAAGCGGGATTGCTACTGCCAAATAATCTAGGGTAGAACGCTGTGTCTTTTCTTTTTCGGTACTGGTTCTTAAGTTTCCGGAATTAAATGCACCACCAACAGAAAAAGTAGTCAGTTTTAAATATGAATACGAAGCCGGATTTTGAATATTAACATGGATACTATCAGGCAAAATGGACAATCCTCCCATGAGTCGGTTTTCGACCGTACCTTTAAATCGTATTTCACCTATTCCATAAAAGGAATAGGGTGACGAGGTAGTTTGCTGCGCTACGCCTATAAACGTCGAAAAAAATAAAAAAGAAAGCAGGAATTTAGTACGCATTTTGGATGTGGTATTGATAGGTGTAGTACAAACTTTCGAGGAGAAAATTTGAATTGGCAAATATGGTATTTTTTAGTCGTTTAGCCAAAAATTCGGTATCTCCACCCGTTAAAATTATACTAAAACTTTTAGACGAAGTTGTAAAGGCTGTGATTGTACTTTCAATTTCATGCAAAACACCTTGCACCACCCCCACGTGTATAGATTCTTGTGTTGAATTTCCGATGGTTTGTTTTGGATATTGTGGAGTAAGCAGCGGTAATTTTGCAGTGTAGTCATGAAGTGCATTATATCGCATGTGTATTCCTGGAGCAATAGCACCACCCAAATATACATTGTCTGCTGTGATATAATCATAAGTAATGCATGTACCGGCATCAATAACCAATCGATCTTGATTTGGGAATTGAAGTACTGCACCAGCGGCCAGCACCATTCGGTCAATTCCCAAAGTGTTTGGGGTTGCATATTGGTTGATAAAAGGAAATTTTGTGTGTTGACTGATCTGGTAAATGGGAATCTCTTTGCCTAAATCTTGAATTGTAGTTGGTATATAATTGGTAACACTTGAGGTAACAATAGCTTGAATCTGTTGAAATTGATGAAACAGTCTTTGTAACTGCTTACCCGCATCATCCTGACCAAAAGCCACGGCAATCAAACGTGTATTGTTCTCAAACACAGCGGCTTTAATTCGGGTATTTCCCACATCAATTACGAGTAGCATTGGCAAATAGCTTTGGAGACAAAAGTAAGGATGATTTTTTTATGGTTTTCGTTTGGATAAATTAAAAATGATTCTATATTTGCAGCCTCATAAACGCCGGTACCTTAGCTCAGATGGTAGAGCAATGGACTGAAAATCCATGTGTCCCTGGTTCGATCCCTGGAGGTACCACAGAAAACATCCCTAATCACTTAAAAATAAAGTAGTTAGGGATTTTTTGTTTCTTATGGGGGCTTGAAAAAGTGTTTATGTCAAATCATGCAAACAAGTTATACGTTTACAGAATTTGCATAATTCTTAATATACCTCTACCCTTTTGACTTTATTTCTAATCCCTCTCGTAAAGACGTAATTCCGATATTTCGGAAAGCAAAGTTATAGTAGTATTTACGCTGTATAAAATTATTTTTTTGCGGCTTTGCGGCTTCACGTGAAACCAAAATTCAAATGTCATAACTATTCTTTTCTTTTTCCTTGATGAAAAAGAAACAAAAAATCAAGACCTTGGATTTTCGGCGATCAAAATGGGCTCACTTCCTAAAACTCAAAAACTCCCCCGCTCGCCTACTCGCGGGCTCAAACAGTTTGAGTTTCTTAACGAAAGTTTTGCCT
>VEQT01000025.1 GCA_018883065.1 Flavobacterium sp. | reverse complement strand
ATTGGTGACAGAATACCCAACAAGTTCCTATGCATCTAAAGCTATTTTGCGCCAAGGTTTGGTGTTTTTTAATGCTGAAAAAGATGCGCAGGCACTCCTTAAATTCAAAAAAATTGCGTCAGAATATCCCAAGTCACCCGAAGCATTAGAAGCCGTTTCAACTGCGCGTTTAATTTATGTAGAAAACGGAAAAGTAGATGAATATGCCAGCTGGGTAAAAACCTTGGACTTTGTAGAAATTACCGATGCCGATTTAGACAATGACACCTATGAATCGGTCGAGAAACAATATGTGCAAAACAACAACCAACAAGCAATAGCTGCATTGAGTAGTTATGTAGCTAAGTTTCCTACCGGAATACACAGTTTGAAAGCCAATTTTTACTTGGCACAAGCTTATTTTTCAGAGGGATTGCCTGAAAATGCAGTTCAGCATTACGAATATGTAGTAGCCAAATCCCGAAGTGAGTTTACAGAACAAGCTTTGGCTAGGTTGGGCGAAATTTATATAAAGAAAACGGATGCGGTACCAGCAGCAATTGCCGTCTTAAGACGATTGGAAGCCGAAGCAGATTACCCACAAAATGTGGTATTTGCCCAATCGAATTTAATGAAAACGTATTACGAGCAAAAGGATTACGTCAATGCGGTGATTTATGCCGAAAAGGTGATGGCTAACCCAAAAATGGACAGCTCAGTAAAATCGGATGCGCAAATTGTTATAGCCCGCTCGGCATTTGAGGTAAACGATGTGTCAAAAGCAAGAGTCGCGTATGCCAAATTACTCACTTTGGCCAAAGGCGAATTGGCTGCCGAGGCATTGTATTATGATGCCTATTTTAAACACAAAGACGGCCAATATGAAGCTTCAAATTTGGCGGTTCAGCAGTATACAAAAGCGTATTCGGGCTATAAATATTTTGGAGCCAAAGCTTTAATCGTGATGGCCAAGAATTTTTATGCCTTGAAAGACAGTTTTCAAGCCACATACATTTTAGAAAGTATCACTAAAAATTTTGTGGCTTTTCCCGCAGTTGTTCAAGAAGCAGAAAAAGAATTAGCGGCTATCAAATCGGCCGAAGCCCAAACCAATTCGTCAATTAAAAATTAATTTCCCCAAACGAACACGTATGAAAAATAGCCTAAAACAGATCGTTTTACTCACCGTATTTTTGGCAGGAAATTTCACTTTTGCCCAAGTAAATGATGGAATCGGCACCGAGGTAATCAATGTAGTAAAACCCTATACACCTACAATTTCGGATGCATTTAAAGTAAAAGAAGTACCCGTTTTAGAAGACTCCGAAAATTCTAAAACAGCCACCATTACCTATACTATTTTTTCGTTTCCGGTGGCCTCAACGTTTGTTCCTGCCAAAGGCAATGCGGTGCAAGCGGATAAACCTAAACAAGAAAAATTATTTGCAAACTACGCCGAATTGGGGGGAGGTAACTATGGAACGCTGGCATCATCTTTGTATCTAACACACAATTTTGATAGCCATAACTTCCTAAACGCATCCATAAAACACTTGTCTTCTGCCGGAGGGATTCGTGGTGTAGAGTTGCCTAATTCCTTTTTAAAATCAGGTTTTGATGTTACGTATGGCAGCAAAAAACAAACCTACAGTTGGGATACTAATCTGGGGTATCAACTCCAAAAACAATATTGGTATGGCACCAACAGCACCATGAATTGGAATGTGGTATCAAGGGATCAATTGGCAAAAGCGCAAACCTATCAGCACATCGATCTTGGGGCTAATGTTCGCTTTACAGCCTCTCCTCTTCAAACAGTTGGTTTGCAGTATAGTCGTTTTTGGGATGGATTTAATTCATCTGAGATTCGGTTTATGCTTCGTCCTGAATTAGCTTTTGATTTGTTTTCTAAAACAATCAAATCAACGGTTTTGATTGATCACGTGAGTGGATCGTTTGCCAAGGATTTCGAAGGTCTTGAGTTTCCTGGCTATTCGTTTACTAATTTAGGATTGCAACCGCGTTTTGCATTGCAGCAAGACAATTGGTCTTTTTCTGTGGGTGCAGCGCTATTTTATACTGTATCAAACATTGATTTAGGCACCCGTTTTTTTGCTTATCCAAAGCTTGCAGCCTCGCTAAAGGTTGTGGGTGATTTAATGGTGTTTTATACTGGAATTGACGGTGATTTGCAGCAAAATGCATACCGCAGCTTTGCCGAATTTAACCCTTTTGTTTCTCCAACCTTGCGCATTGCACCTACCAACAAGCAGTTTGATATCCATGCTGGATTAAAAGGAAAACTCTCTAGTTATTTGAGTTACGACCTTGCCGCTCATGTAATCCAAGAAAACAACAAAGCGTTGTATCAAAGTAATTATATGAAGTATATTGACCCAGCAAATGAAGTATACACCTTTGGTAATTCGTTTGGCATTGTGTATGATAATGTAAAAACCTTTCGTGTTTCCGGTGGACTGCATTCAGACCTAACCAAAGACGTTGCGGTTGGGGTTCAGGCCTCGCTTTCAAAGTATACTATGGCTCAAGAAAATTATGCCTGGAATCTTCCTCTGGCCGAGTTACATGCCACTACAGAAATCGCTTTCTTGCCTAAGTGGTCAGTGGGTGCCGATGTGTTTTTTGTAGGCGAACGAAAAGATTTTCAGCTTAATCAATTGGTTATGCCTGCCAATCTTCCTTTTGTTGAAGCAGACTATACACGTACCTTGTCAAACTACTTTGATGCGAATATGCACCTAAACTATCAGCATAACGCCCGATTAAGCGCTTATTTGAAAGGAAATAATTTGGCCAATCAATCCTATCAGCGTTGGTTAAATTATCCTGTTCAAGGACTTCAAGTTTTGTTGGGCGCAGCTTATAAATTTGATTTTTAATTGATGCCATCTACCTGATAGTTATTTTGTAACCTACTATTCATGGATTTAAAGCAAGAAATTCACTTTCGCTTCACCCAACAAGTGCAAGATAAAATTGACGCCTGTACTGACTTTATTCGCGGGCTTACGGACGATGCGCAAAACGATGCCAAAGGCTCAGCTGGCGACAAACACGAAACCGCCTTATCCATGATGCATTTGGAGCAAGAAAAAAGCAACCAAAAGTTGTTGGAATTTTATGCACAAAAAGCGATCTTGATCAAGATTAATCCTACTGAAAAAGCAAATCAAGTTGGCTTGGGTAGTTTGGTGCGCGTCAATCAATTGTTGTTGTTTATTTCCACAGCTTTACCCAAAATTGTAGTAGAGCATGAGACTATTTTTGCTATTTCACCTCAATCGCCTTTGGGTAGTCAAATTCTCGGAAAATCAGCTGGATATTGTTTTGAAATGGATGGAAAATCCTATGTCATTCATTCTGTTGAATAAAGGGATTTTGGTAGGCTAACAGGTCTAAACTACGCTCACAGTCAGCGGGTTAACTTTCTACTTGTAAAAAATCCATAAACGCTTGATTTTCCTAGCGATTTGAAGTTGTTTCTCTGTAAACAAAATGTTGATAACTTAGTGGTTTTCGTCTTGCTTTTTTTAGTGAAATGAAACCGCATTTTTTATATTTGCCTGTTACTCAAAAAATACATTTTTTACCTATAGAATTTATGAGCGAAGAAAATAAAAAGCACAATTATTCGGCGGATAGTATCCAAGCTTTAGAAGGAATGGAGCACGTAAGAATGCGTCCTTCCATGTACATTGGCGATGTAGGCGTGCGTGGATTGCATCACTTGGTTTATGAAGTAGTCGATAACTCTATTGATGAGGCCATGGGAGGCCATTGCGATACCATTAGTGTGGCCATCAACGAAGATGGATCAATTACCGTAGAAGACAACGGTCGAGGTATTCCAGTTGACATGCACAAGAAAGAAGGTGTATCTGCTCTGGAAGTTGTAATGACCAAAATTGGTGCAGGAGGTAAATTTGACAAAGATTCGTACAAGGTTTCTGGAGGTTTGCACGGAGTAGGAGTTTCAGTAGTAAATGCCTTGTCGCGCAAGATGAAATCTACCGTTTTTAGAGACGGAAAAATATACGAACAAGAATACGAAAGAGGGAAATCCATGTATCCGGTTAAACAAGTGGGTGAAACCACCAAACGCGGTACCATGCAAACCTTTTATCCCGATGAGCAAATATTTACCCAAACCATAGAGTTTTCTTACGACACCCTTTCGGCTCGTATGCGTGAGTTGTCCTTCCTGAACAAAGGAATCACGATCACTTTTACGGATAAACGTGAAAAGAACGAAAAAGGAGAATTTTTGTCCGAAGTATTTCATTCTGACGAAGGACTCAAAGAATACATTCGTTACTTAGACGGAAATCGCGAGCCTATTATTTCGCACGTGATTTCGATGGACCACGAAAAAGGAGAAATTCCGGTAGAAGTGGCCTTGATTTACAATACAAGTTATAGCGAGAATATTTTCTCATACGTAAATAACATCAATACCCACGAGGGAGGAACGCACTTGCAGGGATTTAGAACGGGTTTAACTCGTTCCCTTAAAAAGTATGCCGATGCTTCGGGGATGTTAGATAAATTGAAATTTGAAATTGCCGGTGATGATTTCCGCGAAGGATTAACTGCTATTATTTCAGTAAAAGTTGCCGAGCCTCAGTTTGAAGGACAAACCAAAACCAAATTGGGTAACCGCGAGGTGGTTTCGCCAGTAAGTCAAGCGGTGAGTGAAATGATAGAGAATTATTTGGAAGAAAATCCAAATGACGCACGCATCATTGTTCAAAAAGTAATTTTAGCAGCACAAGCCCGTCACGCGGCCAAAAAAGCCCGTGAAATGGTGCAACGCAAAACCGTATTGGGCGGCGGCGGATTACCAGGTAAATTATCTGATTGTTCGGAACAAGACCCAACAAAATGCGAGGTGTATTTAGTGGAGGGAGATTCTGCAGGTGGAACCGCCAAACAAGGTCGTGACCGTAATTTTCAAGCGATTTTACCGTTACGTGGAAAGATTTTGAACGTAGAAAAAGCCATGCACCACAAGGTGTTTGAAAACGAAGAGATTCGAAATATTTTTACTGCTTTAGGGGTAACCGTTGGAACTGCTGATGACAGCAAAGCCTTGAACTTAGAAAAATTGCGTTACCACAAAGTAATCATCATGTGTGATGCCGACGTCGATGGAAGCCACATTGCTACTTTAATTCTTACCTTTTTCTTCCGATTTATGCGTGAATTGATTGAAGAAGGCCACGTCTATATCGCTGCGCCTCCTTTGTATTTAGTGAAGAAAGGAAACAAAAAAGAATACGCTTGGAACGATGACCAACGTGATATTGCCAACGAACGCATGGGCGGAAGTGCAGCCATTCAGCGCTACAAAGGTTTGGGTGAAATGAATGCCGAGCAGCTTTGGGAAACCACTATGGATCCAAATGCGCGTACATTACGTCAAGTAAACATTGATAGCTTGGTAGAAGCCGACCGTATCTTCTCGATGTTGATGGGTGATGAGGTTCCGCCGCGTAGAGAATTTATCGAGAAAAATGCCGTTTATGCCAAAATAGACGCCTAATACGTATATATTAAGTTTAAAATCAAATAAAAATGAAAGTTACTATTGTTGGAGCGGGAAATGTGGGTGCTAGTTGTGCTGACGTAATCTCGTACAGAGGAATTGCTAGTGAAGTAGTGCTCTTGGATATCAAAGAAGGATTTGCTGAAGGTAAAGCAATGGATATTTCACAATGCGCTACAAATACGGGTTTTAATACAAAATTAATTGGTGTAACCAATGATTATGCCAAAACAGCCAACAGCGATGTGGTTGTAATTACCTCTGGTATCCCAAGAAAGCCAGGAATGACGCGTGAAGAACTAATCGGTATAAACGCTGGTATTGTAAAATCGGTGGTGGAGAATGTTTTGACACACTCGCCAAATACGATTATTGTAGTCGTTTCTAATCCTATGGATACGATGACTTATTTGGCTTTAAAAGCCTCAGGAATTCCAAAAAATCGCATTATTGGAATGGGTGGCGCGTTAGATAGTTCACGTTTCCGTTATTATTTATCTAAAGCATTGGATGTTCCATCAAACGACATTTCAGCTATGGTTATTGGCGGTCACGGCGATACAACGATGATTCCTTTAACGCGTTTGGCTTCGTACAATGGAATTCCCGTTTCTGAATTTTTATCAGAAGATGCATTAGCAAAAGTTGCTGCTGACACCATGGTGGGTGGAGCTACTTTAACCGGATTGTTAGGTACTTCTGCTTGGTATGCGCCAGGCGCTTCTGTTGCTTATTTGGTTGACAGTATTCTAAATAATCAAAAGAAAATGATAGCCTGTTCGGTGTTTCTGGATGGCGAATATGGACAAAGCGATATTTGTATCGGAGTACCTTGTATTATTGGTAAAAACGGATTGGAGTCTATCGTGTCTATTTCATTAAACGATGCTGAAAAAGCGTTGTTTGCCAAAAGCGCCGATGCAGTGCGCAACATGAATGCCGATTTAAAATCAGTATTGTCTTAAACTTACCCATAATTCTCAAAATGAGGCTGCTAATTGCAGTCTTTTTTTTGAGATTAATAGCCAAATTAATTGGTTAATCATGAGGTAAATTATATATTTGCTCGTTTTAAAAATAAGCCTTGCTTGTTACTTTGCAAAGAAATGCATGTGTTTTTAAGTAATATTTATTTTTTTAACAAAAAACCAAAACTAGTTAAATCAAAATTAATTAATAAGTAGTAATAATGCAGAATAGAGGATTAGTTAAATTTTTTGCAATTTTATTTGCATTGGTAAGTGTTTACCAACTTTCATTCACTTTTGTATCACACGGTATTGAACAAGATGCCAAAGTCTTTGCCAAAGGAAACCCCGAAAAAGAAGTAAAATACCTAGATTCGATTGGTAAAGAAACTGTATTTAGTCTTGGATTTACTGATTTTACATACAATGAGGTAAAAGACAAAAAAATAAATAAGGGATTAGATCTTGAGGGTGGTATCAATGTTCAGTTACAGATTTCTGTAAAAGATATCGTAAAAGGATTGGCTAATAATTCTAAAAACCCTGTTTTTAATCAAGCTTTAGCTGAGGCAACTAAAAATCGTCAAGGAAATCAAGATTATTTGGATGTCTTTTTTATTGAGTTCGAGAAAGCTGCAAAAGGAAATGTAAAATTGGCTTCTCCTGATATTTTTGCCAACAAGGCATTGGGTGATGAGATCAACTTCAAAATGACAGATGATCAAGCCAAAAAAGTAATCCGCAGAAAAGTAGACGAATCTATCGAATCGGCTTTTGAAGTTTTGAGAAAACGTATCGATAAATTTGGTGTAACTCAACCCAACATCCAAAAATTAGGTCAATCGGGAAGAATCTTGGTAGAATTGCCAGGTGCTAAAGACGTTGATCGTATCAAAAAATTATTGCAAAGTACTGCCCAATTGGAATTTTGGGAAACCTATAAAATAGATGAGTTGGGCAATTTCTTGATGGCTGCCAACAATGCCTTGAAATTAACTGAGAAACCGGTAGCAGCTGTAAAAACTGAAAGCAAGTCAGCGGTTTCAGATTCGATTAGCAAATTGTTAACAGATGATAAAGTAAAAGATTCTACAGCAACTAAAAAAGGAGACAATCCACTGCTTGATAAATTTGTATCACAAGGTGGAGGTCCAGTTTTAGCTATAGTTGATCCAAAAGACACGACTTCTATTAACAGCTATTTTAAACGCCAAGATATTCGTAATTTATTGCCTGCAGACAAGCGCTATGCTAAATTTGTTTGGGGTAAACCATCTGTTTCTATAGATGAAAAATCGAAAAAGCCAGTCGAAACAGTTGAATTGTATGCCTTAAAAGGCAACAGAGACAACCGCGCATCCATGAGTGGAGGTGTGGTAACAGATGCAAAAGATTCATTTGATCAATTGGGAAAACCTTCAGTAACCATGCAGATGAACGGCAAAGGTGCTAAAGATTGGGAAGAATTAACAGGAAAGGCCTATACAGATAAAAGTAACATTGCCATTGTACTAGACGACATCGTCTATTCAGCGCCGGGCGTTACAAGCGGTCCTATTTCAGGAGGCCGCTCGGAAATTTCAGGTGTATTTGATGTTACAGAAACCAAAGATTTAGCCAATGTATTGCGTGCAGGTAAATTGCCTGCTGCTGCCGAGATTGTTCAGTCTGAAGTAGTTGGGCCGTCATTGGGACAAGAAGCCATTGATAACGGAACCAATTCTGCATTAATCGGGTTACTAATTGTAGCGCTATGGATGCTGGTTTACTATGGTAAAGCAGGTTGGTTTGCCAATGTTGCATTAATCGTGAACTTGTTATTCTTGTTTGGGATCTTAGCAAGTTTAGGTGCGGTATTAACATTGCCCGGTATTGCTGGTATTGTATTAACCATGGGTACTGCGGTTGACGCCAATATCATTATTTATGAACGAGCCAAAGAAGAATTGCGTTCGGGTAAAAACATTGAAGAGGCTGTTAAAACCTCATTTGGTTGGAAAGGTGCTATGCGCTCTATTGTGGATGCCAACGTTACACACGTATTAACAGGTGCGGTATTGTTAATTTTTGGTACAGGACCTATTCAAGGATTTGCCACTACCTTATTAATAGGTATTGCAACCTCTTTATTCACATCAATTTTTATCACCCGTATTTTATTAGACTGGTCTGTATTTAAAGGAAACAAATTGACCTTTACAACTGGTTTCTCTAAAAACTTCTTTACTAATTTCCACTTTGATTTCTTGGGCATTAAAAAATATACCTACATCTTCTCTCTGCTAGTATGTGTGGTGAGTGTGGTTTCATTGGCTACCAATGGATTAAATCAAGGGGTTGATTTTGTTGGAGGACGAACATTCCAAGTGCGTTTCCCTCAAACAATTTCAGCCGAAGTTGTACGTGAAGATTTATTGGCTGCTTTTGATGGTAGTGCCGAGGCCAAAATATTTGGTAAGGACAATCAATTAAAAATTACTACTAAATTTAAAGTAGGAGAGCCAGGTACTGAAGCCGATCAAGAGGTAAATAAAATCTTATTTGACAACTTGAAAAAACATTTTGATGCGTCAATGACGTATGAGAAATTTGTAAACAGCTACGACGGAAAAGATTTAGGAATTCTTCAAGCTTCTAAAGTAGGACCAACTGTTGCTGATGATATTAAAACCAATTCGTATTGGGCTGTAATTGGTGCAATGTTGATTGTAGGATTGTACTTGGTTGTCAGTTTCCGAAAATGGCAGTACTCATTAGGAGCACTTGCAGCGGTTGCACACGACGTAATCTTTGTATTGGGAATCTATTCATTATTATGGAAATACATGCCTTTTGGGATGGAGATTGACCAGCACTTTATTGCAGCAATCTTGACTGTAATTGGTTATTCGATGAACGACACCGTAATTGTATTTGACAGAGTGCGTGAGTACTTGGGCGGTAAAACCAAAGGAAACTTCAATGACATTGTTAATCAATCCATTAATTCAACCATGTCTAGAACTATTAATACCTCGTTAACTATGATTTTGGTATTGCTCATTATGTTTGTTTTTGGTGGTGAATCAATTCGAGGATTTATCTTCGCGATGTTAATTGGAATTGTGGTAGGAACCTATTCTTCCTTGTTTATCGCAACACCTGTTTTGGTAGATACCATTTCGGACGCAGAACACAAACGCATCGAAGACGAGCACAATAAAGCCTAGTTAATTACTATTCATATCAAGCCCGATAGCAACAGTTATCGGGCTTTTTTTGTTTATAAATCAGCATTAAAATCGTTTTCTAATTACTTAATTTAAATCAGTTGATAAATTGTATTTGGACTTTATATTGCTGAAGTTCATTATTGTTGGTATAAAATATAGTATTTATATTCAACTGACATCTATACATGAGCAAATCGATTACATAAAAAAACCGCTTCAAGGGAAGCGGCTTATTGATATTAAAATGAAATGGGTTATTCTTCAATCGGTTTATCAGCAGTGAAAACAAAATACAATCCAATTAAAATAAACGGAATGCTTAACCATTGTCCGGTTGAAAACTGACCCAAATAAGCTTCAAAACCACCTTGACTTTCTTTTACATACTCAACCATAAACCGAACAGACCAAAGTAAAATTAAAAATAGGCCAAATAAAAACCCTTGACGTTCACGAATCGTGGTTTTCCAATACAAAACATATAAAATAGCAAATACTACAACATAACAGGCGGCTTCATACAATTGAGCTGGATGTTTGGCAGGAACTTGAGCAAGCAGTGTACTGTAGTTTGGATCAGTACAAAGCGCTTGATAGGCCTCATTTACTGACGATTTTTGTGTAAACGTAACGGCATCTCTCGCACTATATTGATCGCGTACAAATCGAACACCAAAGGGATGATTGGTTATGTTACCCACAATCTCTGAATTAAAAAAATTGCCAATTCGCACAAATACGGCGCCACTAGCCACAGGAATTACAACTCGATCCAACACCCATAACAAGGGTTTTTTCATTATTTTTTTACTAAAAAAGTACATGGATAAAATAATGGCAATGGCTGCTCCATGGCTTGCCAATCCTTGAAATCCAGTAAACTCAAAGTGGGGTTCAAAACGAAACGGCAACAGTATTTCGGACATATGGTTGCGGTAATACTCCCAATCATAAAAGAACACATGTCCCAATCGCGCACCCAATAAGGTACTTAATACTGTCCATATAAATAAAGAGTCTAGTTTCTCTATGGGTTCATTTTCGCGTTCAAATATTTTTTTCATGATGTACCATCCCAATCCAAATGCAATAACAAACATCAGGCTATAGTAGCGAATAACAAAAAATCCAAGATCAATACCCTCTGATGGGTTCCAAATAAAATGTGCAAGTGTTTTCATGTGTATAGGTATTAGAGAAGTAAAAATAAACTTATTACCGAATTAGTCGTGCTTTTTTTTAGAATCCTTTTTGGGCGGTACAGGGTCGTATCCGCTTTTTCCCCAAGGATGACAACTTGTTATGCGCCGTATTGCGTAATATGATCCTCTCCACAAACCATGGTTTTCAAGCGCGACTAAAGCATAAGAGGAACACGAAGGTGAAAACCTACAACTTGCCGGGGTAAATGGGGAAATAGCGCCTTTATAAAAGCGAATCAGAAATACAAATGGAGCAATTAGTAAGCGTTGCAACATAGTAATTTCAAACTAATAACTAAAAGAAGTTCCCTCTTTGCCGTCTTTTAGCTGAATTCCCAATTCTATTAATTGATCGCGAATTTGATCGGAAAGCGCAAAATTCTTTGCAGTCCTTGCTTCATTTCGCATTTGAATTAATAATGAAATGGTGCCCTCTAATTTTTCAGTGGCATTAGATGATACTTGTTCATTTTCAATACCTAGAACTTCAAATACAAAAACGGCTAATGTCTGTTGGAGTAGGGTAAGATCGTCATGATTTAGTTGCTCTTTGCCGTCGTTAACTAAATTCACATATTTTACCCCTTCAAATAAATGCGCAAGTAAAATGGGTGTGTTAAAATCATCGTTCATGGCATCGTAGCACTGATTAACCCAGTCTGAAATTGAAAGTGAACTACTAGAAGATGCAGTAAGTTGTTGTACCAATTTTAAAGCATCCATTAAACGAGCTAATCCTTTTTCAGAGGCCAAAAGTGCCTCGTTTGACAAATCGAGCACCGACCGATAATGCGCTTGCATAAAGCAAAAACGAATAATACTGGGGTGAAATGCTTTTTCAAAAAGGGCAGAAGTACCGGCTATTAATTGATCAGGCAATACAAAATTACCACTCGATTTACTCATACGCAACCCATTTAAAGTAAGCATATTGGCATGCATCCAATAGTTTACAGGCGCTATGCCATTGCACCCCTTGCCTTGTGCAATTTCACATTCGTGGTGGGGAAATTTTAAGTCCATTCCGCCGCCGTGTATGTCAAACTGATTGCCCAAATATTTGGTGCTCATCGCAGTACATTCTAAATGCCAACCAGGAAATCCTGCTCCCCATGGTGAGTTCCAACGCATAATATGTGCAGGAGATGCATTTTTCCACAAAGCAAAATCTTGTGGATTTTTCTTTTCGTTTTGTCCGTCTAAATCACGTGTATTGGCAAGTAGTTCCTCTACATTTCGGTTGTTGAGTTCGCCGTAATTGAGCCCTTTTTGGTTGTAAGCTGCTACGTCAAAGTAGACTGAACCCTGACTTTCATAGGCCAATCCCAATTCTATTAGTTTTTGGGCCAATTCTATTTGTTCAATAATGTGACCCGTTGCTGTAGGTTCAATAGTGGGTGGCAATAAGTTGAATTGCTTCAGAATGTTATGGAAGTACACCGTGTATTTTTGAACCACTTCCATGGGTTCCAATTTTTCCAAACGCGATTGCTTTACAAATCGATCATTTTCTACCGAACCGTCGTCGGTAAGGTGACCCGCATCGGTGATGTTTCGCACATAACGGATTTTGTACCCCAAGTGATTCAAATAGCGATAAATCATGTCAAATGACATGAACGTGCGCACATTTCCCAAATGAACATGGCTATACACAGTTGGCCCACATACATACAGGCCAATCGATCCCGGATGTATAGGGGTAAATACTTCCTTCTCTCCCGATAATGAGTTGTATATTTTTAATGTATTTTTTTCGAGTAAAGGCATGAATAATTGTGCTTAGGTCAGAACTTGGTATTCAAATTCAAAAAAGTTAAAAATTCTTTTCTTTTGGCCTCGTTTTTAAACTGCCCACCATATTCTGCAGTTACGGTACTGCTTTCAATATCTCGAATGCCACGTGAATTAACACAAAGGTGTTTGGCATCAATTACGCAAGCTACATCTTCAGTGCCAAGTGCCTCTTGTAATTCTTGTACAATTTGCATGGTTAATCGCTCTTGAACTTGAGGACGTTTGGCGTAATAATCTACAATGCGGTTCATTTTTGATAATCCAATTACTTTGCCATTTGATATGTATGCCACATGTGCTCTTCCGATGATGGGTAGCAAATGGTGCTCACAGGTGGAGTAAACGGTGATGTTTTTTTCGACCAACATTTCACCATACTGATAATTATTTTCGAAAGTAGAGGCTTTTGGTTTTTTTGATGGATGCAAACCGCCAAATAGTTCGTTTACAAACATTTTGGCCACTCGATTTGGTGTTCCCTTGATACTGTCGTCGGTAAGATCCATCCCTAAGGTTTCAAGTATTTGCTCAATATTCTTTTTGATTGAATCTATTTTTTCTTGATCTGATAGCACAAATGCATTAGTGCGTATGGGGTTTAGGGCTATGTTCCCAATGTGATCGTTGCCAATTTGGTCTTCCTGCTCTTCGTTTGAAATCATTAATTTTTGTTTAGTTTTTTTTAAAAATAAGGTCCAAAGTTAAAGAAATAAACCCATAGTTGCTGAATGGCAAACCAATAAAATAAATAATTAATTTAGTGTTTACTTTTTTAGAATTTTGTACATTTCGCACCTGCAAATTTAATCCTATGAAATCAAAATTCGTATTGTTGTTAAGCATACTTGTTTATTCAATCAAGTTGTTTAGCCAAGCTGCGCCTCTTGTTCAAGTTTCCATTCCAAACCCAAATCCTGTTTGTAATCCGGGTGATTGCACCTCGTTATTGGCTAATTACAATACTATTAAACAAACAAACGATTATAGTGTTTCATCAATTATTTACAACCCAAATTTTCCTTTTGTAGGAGGTACTGTAATTGAGAATTCCTCGGATGATAGCTGGACTCAAATTGTAAACTTACCGTTTACATTTTGTTTTTATGGACAAGCCTACAATCAATTATTGGTAGGCACTAATGGAGTTATTACTTTCAACACCTCTGGGCCAAATTATACACCTGGTGGCGCTTGTCGTTGGTCTTATAATGCTACCATTCCCAATGCAGATGCTAATTTTATACGCAATGCAATTTTTGGCGTATACCAAGATACTAATATTCTTCCTGGAGCTCTTGATGCCGATACAACCCCAAATAATATTCAAAATGTAAATTATTATGTATTGGATACAGGTCAAAATGCAGCCCCAAATCGCGTTTTTGTGGCCAACTTTAACGAATTGCCTCAATTTTCTTGTAATGCAACGGCCGGATTACAAACCAGTCAAATTATTATATACGAAACAACCAACATTATCGATGTACTCATAAGCAAACGAACGCCTTGCTTGAATTGGAATTCTGGAAGCGGATTGGTTGGTATTCAAAATGCAACAGGTACCTTAACTCGGGTTCCACCAAATCGAAACACTGGAACTTGGACTGCTAACAATGAAGCATGGCGATTTACGCCAAATGGAGCTGTAACTGTTCCATCTTCTGTTCAATGGTATCAAGCTGATGGTGTTACTCCTGCTGCTGCTGCAAACGTAAATCCGATTACCGTATGTCCCACAGGACCAGCCACCTATATTGCCAAAGTAACGTATACGATTTGCAATGGACAGCCAACTGTGGTTCAAAAGGCGGTTAATATTGATGTTACCCAATTACCAGTTAATAATCCTGTTGATTTGGTTGTTTGTAGCTCAACACCATTACCCTGTGTTGATTTAGATCAAACCTTGTTTATGCAAACGGGAATTGCTAATCCAGCCTGGTACGATATTACTTTCTATGATGATTTAACAGCCGCTCAAAATGCAGATGGACCTCCAAATTTATTGTTGGGAACAAACCTTACCAATTACTGTTTAACGTCTAATCCGCAAACATTCTATGCGCGTATCGAAGATTTGGCGGTTACTGGTTGTGTGCAGATTAGACCTTTTACGGTTTCTGTTTCATCGTCTCCGTCTGGTACTTTTACGTATGACAATAGTCCGTATTGCAGCTCAATTACATTAGCACAAGCCAATAATCCTGTAGGATTGTCTCCCGGTGGTACATTTTCAGCTGTGCCAAATGGTACAACTCCTGCCACAAGCGTATTGTCTATTGATCCAACAACGGGAGCTATTACTCCATCTTTAAGTGGAATTGGAACCTATACGGTCAATTATAACCTTGCAGCTTCAACCTCATGTCCAGCTTATGCGACTTCCACAACTGTTGAGATTATAGCCTGTAGTTGTACCGTAACAGCAAGTTCAACTTCAGAAACAGCTTGTCTTGGATTTGCAATAACGCCAATGAATTTTACGGTAAGTGGAGGGGGAGATAGTGGTGCTATAACTGCAGGTACCTTGCCAGTTGGAATTACAGCCAATTTTGCAGGAGGAGTGTTAACCATTTCTGGTTCATCGACAGCACAAGGCACGTATCCGTTTACAGTTTCAATCACTAAGGGTACAGATGTGTGTACAATAAATGCCCAAATTGTTATAAATGGTAATCCTACACAAGTTTTGTCTTCTGCATCGGGAACTGATAACCAATCGGTTTGTCCTTCGGCCACAATTACGCCCATTTCTTATACCATTTCTGGAGGAGGAACAGGAGCATTTTCGGCCAACTTACCTGCCGGAATTTCAGGAACTTACAACGCAGGAATATATACAATTACGGGTTCAGGTGCTACTCCAGGCACTTACAATTATACTGTAACCACTACGGGTGGTTGTGCGCCAATTACAAACAATGGTACAATTGTAATTTTAAATAACCACTCGATTGCATTAAATTCGGTTGCATCGACGGAATCTCAAACGGTTTGCGTAAATACCGCAATTACGCCAATCACTTATACGTTAAGTGGAGGTGCAACGGGTGCCACAGTTACTGGATTAACATCAGGAGTTACATCTTCAGTTGCAGGATCTACCTTAACCATTTCGGGTACGCCAAACACAACAATAGGTTCACCATTCACTTATTCAATTTCAACCACTGGTAATACGTGTGCTGTTGCTACTGATGGCGGAACAATAACGGTTAATCCTGCACATGCAATTGGCTTAAGTTCAGTAGCGGCAACCGAAAATCAATCGGTTTGTGTAAACAATGCCATTACGCCCATTACATATACCCTTAGTGGAGGTGCAACAGGAGCAACTGTTACAGGCTTACCAACTGGAGTTGGCGCAACAGTTGTAGGAACTACTTTAACCATTTCGGGAACACCTTCTATTACAATTGGCTCTCCATTTGGATACAGTATTATCACCACAGGAAACACATGTGCGACTGCTACTGAATCTGGATCAATTTCTGTTACTACAGATCATACGATTACCTTGAGTTCTGCTGTTTCAACTGAATCACAGTCAGTTTGTATCAATACAGCTATCACTGCTATTACGTATACACTTGCATCAGGTGCTACTGGTGCAAACGTAACCGGTTTACCAACTGGAGTTAATGCTTCGGTTTCAGGAGCTACCTTAACAATTTCGGGTTCTCCTTCAGTTACTGGTACATTTACGTATACCATAACAACAACCGGTAATGCCTGTGCCGTTGCTACAGATGGCGGGTCTATCACCATAAGCAATGGACATACCCTAGCATTAACTTCAGCTGCAGGATCAGATAATCAAACACTTTGTATCAATACGGCTATCACGCCAATTACTTATACATTGGGTGGTGGAGCAACAGGTGCGAATGTAACTGGACTTCCAACCGGACTCACCGCAGCAGTTGTAGGTACAACCTTGACTATCTCGGGATCTCCATCAATATTAACAGGTTCTCCATTTGCTTATAGTATTACAACTACCGGAAACAGTTGTACAGTTGCTACTGGAACTGGAAGCTTTACGGTGAATCCTGTTCACACGATTGCTTTAACTTCCGCTACATCAACTGAAACGCAAACCTTGTGTGTGAATACAGCGATTGCACCCATCACTTATACGTTAAGTGGAGGCGCAACGGGAGCGAATGTAACGGGCTTGCCAGCAGGAGTATCAGCTGTAGTTGCCGGAACTACTTTGACTATCTCCGGAACACCATCAACCACAACTGGATCACCGTTTGCCTATGCTATTACCACCACAGGAAATACGTGTGTTGTAGCCACCGATTCAGGTAGCATTACAGTTGAACCAATCCACACTTTAACCTTGTCATCGTCTCCTGCATCGGCATTTCAAACCATTTGTTTAACCGATGCTATCTCTCCAATTACGTACACCATTGGAGGAGGAGCTTCAGCAGCTACTGTTACGGGTATACCAACTGGTGTAACTGCTACGCTTGTAGGATCAACAATTACCATTTCGGGAACACCAGCATCAACTACTGGATCTCCATTTAATTTTACTTTAGTTACTACTGGAAATGCTTGTACCACCGCTACTTTAGCAGGAACTATTACGGTTAATCCTCCAGCAACTATCGTAATTACATCTGCGCTTCCAACTGCAAGCCAAGAATTGTGTATCAATACGCCAATTGTGCCCATAACGTATCTAGTTGGAAATGGCGCAACTAATGCTGCATTGATCGCTTCGTTTGGGAATTTCCCAACAGGGGTAACAGGTGTGTATGATGCCGTAACTGGTGTTTATACTATTAGCGGTACACCAACCGTATCGGGTATATTTCCTTTCCAAGTTAATACTAGCGGAGGATGTCCCTCAATTCCTGTACAAGGTAGAATTAAAGTTAATCCAAATGCTTCTATAGCATTAACCTCGGCAGCCGCAACCGCCAATCAATCCATTTGTAATGGTGCAGCAATGACACCTATTTTCTACACTATAGGAAATGGTGCTTTAGGGGCTACACTTAGTGGAATGCCAGCCGGAATTACATCATCTTTTGCAGCTGGCGTATTAACAATTTCAGGTTCCTCATTAATTGTAGGTACTTACAACTACTCGGTTACTACATTTGGTGGTTGTTCATCAGCTACTTTAACAGGTGTTTTAGAGATCAAGCCAAATGTAACCTTAGTATTAACATCGGCACCAAGCACTGCAATTCAAACCTTGTGTGTTAATGAACCCATTATCCCAATACAATATACAGTGGGTAATGGTGCAACAGGTGCAGCAATTTTATCGGGTTCGGTTCCTTATGGAATTGTGGCTCAGTTTAACGCAGGAGTTTTAACCATTTCAGGAACACCAACTGAATACAGCACTTTCCATTTTACCACTACAACAATTGGCGGATGTTCAACCGCGTCTTTAACTGCTACCTTATATATTCGTTCATTGCCTGAATTTAGGTTGCAGCAAGAGGGAACCATTTGTGTTGATGCATTTGGTGTTCCAAATCCAGGAGCAACTTATACCTTAGACACTCAATTGGATCCGTTACAATACACCTTTGAGTGGAGTGATATAAATGGTGTTATTTTAGGTCAAAACAGCAGCAGTTACGTAGCAACAATCCCAAGTACATACAGCGTAAAGGCAACAAGCATTGCAACCGGATGTTCTGCAGTAGTATCTGCAGTAGTTTCTCCTGCATTGCCTCCATTGTCTGCTATTGCGACGGTATCTACTGAGTTTACGGACCAACAGCTGGTTCAAGTTTATGTTGATCCACAAGGTTTTTATGAATACCAATTGGATGGTGGACCATTTCAAACGCAAAACTATTTCACTAATCTTACGTCTGGTTTCCACCAAATTGTAGTTCGAAATGCTTGCGGTGAGTTAGCTCCAATTGAAGTTCGAATCATTGATTATCCAACTTTTTTCACCCCCAATAACGACACCTATAATGATTATTGGAACATCTCTGATTTAGCAGATCAACCAGATGCTCAAATCTTCATTTACGACAGATTTGGTAAATTGATTAAGCAAATTCAGCCGAGTGGATTAGGTTGGGATGGTACGTATAATGGTCAGCCGTTACCCTCTACTGATTATTGGTTTAACATAAATTACTTGAATCAAGAAGGAGATCCAAGAACGTTTAAATCGCACTTTTCGTTGAAACGTTAATCGAGATACACAACAAAAAAAATGCTTCCAGAAAAGGAAGCATTTTTTTATGTAAGCGATACAATTACTTGCTATTGTATGCCTGAGTCGCGTGTTTTAGTATCTCGACCGCTCGTATAAGGTCGTTTTTTTTCAATACATAAGCAATGCGCACTTCTTGTAGTCCATTACCTGGCGTAGAGTAAAACCCTGCAGCAGGTGCAACCATTACAGTTTCATTATTTAACTCATAGGATTCTAAAAGCCATTGTGCAAATTTGTCAGCATTGTCAACAGGCAAAGCGGCAATACAATAAAATGCTCCTTTTGGCGATGCGACTTGAACGCCAGGTATTTCTAGTAAGCCTTCTACCAATGTGTCTCTTCGCTCTTTGTATTCGGCAATTACCGCTTCAAAATAAGAAGGTGGGGTATCAATTGCTGCCTCACTGGCAATTTGCGCAAAGGTAGGAGGACTCAAACGCGCTTGGGCAAACTTCATGGCTGTGGCCATTACGGCTTTGTTTTTAGAAACAATACAACCAATTCGCGCCCCACACATGCTGTAACGTTTGGATACCGAATCAATCATGATTGCGTGTTCTTCCAATCCGGGTAAATTCATTACCGAATAATGAACGCCACCATCATAGGTAAACTCCCGATAAACCTCGTCGGCAATTAGATACAAATCATGCTTCTTTACCAGTTCAGCCAATTGCATTAACTCCTCTTGCGAGTACAAATAACCAGTTGGATTTCCCGGATTACAAATCAATATCGCCTTGGTTTTTGGTGTAATGAGTTTCTCGAATTCGGCAATAGGAGGTAGTGCAAATCCCGTTTCGATACTCGAAATTACAGGCACAACCGTAACACCCGAAGCAACCGAAAACCCATTGTAATTGGCATAAAACGGCTCAGGAATAATGATTTCATCTCCCTGATCCATTGTAGTTCCCATAGCAAAAAGCAAGGCCTCCGATCCACCTGTAGTAATTATTATGTCGGCCACTTCTATGGGCAATCCACCTTTTTGGTAAAAAGCCGCTAATTTGGTTCGGTAGCTTTCAAAACCTGCCGAATGGCTGTATTCTAAAATTTTAAAATCAAAGTTACGTACCGCATCTAGAGCCTCTTTTGGGGTTTCGATGTCGGGTTGTCCTATGTTTAGGTGGTACACTTTATGTCCCTTTTTTTTTGCTATTTCAGCATAGGGGACCAATTTTCGAATAGGCGATTCAGGCATGGCATTGCCTTTATGAGAAATTTTTGGCATAGGTATAAATTTGAAGTGCAAATTTGCAAAAAAATAGTGGCAACCCAATGGGTTCGTCACACAATTATTTGTAGATAAAACTGCATAAAAAAAGGCTCTCAAATGAAAGCCTTATTCCTTAGTAATCACTGGTTGGAACGTTTTTTTTCTTTTCCAAAATATTGATGGCTTCACGAACCAGCACTTCACCTTTAATTTTAATGGCTACTTTTCCATTCTCCACATTTACGGCATTGCATTCCACTGTTATGGTTTTGCGAATAGGACCTGGACTCATGTTGTATTTTACTTCTATTTTACCCATTTTTCCGGGCATAATGGGCTCGGTTGGTTTGGTTGGAATGGTACAACCACACGTCGATTGCACATCAGCAATAATTAATGGAGCGTCCCCGGTATTTTTAAATTCAAATACGCGCACACCCGAATCGGTGTCTTTGTATACTTTTCCGTAATCTATGGTATTATCAGGTGCAGAAAAAACAATTTTAGGCCCTTTTTGAGCAAACGTTACAATGCTTAACAGTAAGGTTAGTAGGTAGATACATTTTTTCATGGGGTAGTAATTTAAAAATCAAAGTAGGGTAAAAATACTTTCTTTTGCCCAATTCGCAAATATATCGATCACAATTTTTTATACGCGCCTATTTCTTTACTTTTGCAGCTATTTCCCGCTTTTCGCTGTATCTTTTTTTCATGCTTCAAAAAAGGATGCCGCTTCAATCGGGGCTAGTACACACTGAACACTAAAGTAAACAGTTGAGATAATTCACTTATGAGCTTACCCAATCAATTTGACGCCAAGACCATCGAGCAAAAATGGTACGATTACTGGATGGAAAACAAGTATTTTCATTCTACTCCCGACCAGCGCACACCCTATACCATTGTAATACCTCCACCAAACGTTACCGGAGTTTTGCACATGGGCCACATGCTCAACAACACCATACAAGACGTCTTAATTCGTAGAGCTCGACTCAAAGGATTCAATGCCTGTTGGGTGCCAGGAACCGATCACGCCTCAATTGCTACCGAAGCCAAAGTAGTTGCCAAATTAAAGGAACAAGGTATAGACAAAAATGACTTAACCCGCGAAGAATTTTTGGCGCATGCCTGGGAATGGACGCACAAATATGGCGGCGTAATTCTAGAACAATTAAAAAAATTGGGTGCTTCCTGTGACTGGGACCGAACCAAATTTACCATGGACCCCGATATGTCGGCTTCGGTAATTCGCTCTTTTGTCGATTTGTATAACAAAGGCTTAATTTACCGTGGCTACCGAATGGTCAATTGGGATCCGCAAGCCAAAACCACCTTGTCTGATGAAGAAGTTATTTACGAAGAACAACAAGGAAAATTATTCTATATCCAATACCATATAGAAGGAACAACCAATTATTTAACCGTTGCCACTACACGTCCGGAGACTATTTTTGGTGATACGGCCATTTGCGTCAACCCCAACGATGAGCGTTTTGCGTACTTACAGGGCAAACAGGTGCGTGTGCCCATTTGCAACCGCTTAATACCCATCATCGCCGACGAATACGTAGATATGGAATTTGGAACCGGTTGTCTTAAAGTAACACCAGCCCATGATGTAAACGACAAAATGTTGGGCGATAAACACCAACTCGAAATCATCGATGTGTTTAACGACGATGCCACATTATCATCATACGGTATGCATTATGCCGGCAAAGACCGTTTTATAGTTCGTGAGGAAATCGCTGTGGAGCTACAATCCATTGGTGCCTTAGCCAAAACCGAAATCCACCTCAATAAAGTTGGAACTTCCGAGCGTACCAAGGCCGTTATAGAGCCACGCTTGTCTGATCAGTGGTTTCTTAAAATGGAAGATTTAGTAAAACCAGCCATTACCGCTGTATTAGAAACCAACGAAATAAAATTATACCCCAAAAAATTCGAAAACACCTACCGCCATTGGTTAGAAAATGTACGCGATTGGAATATCTCTCGCCAACTCTGGTGGGGACAACAAATCCCGGCCTACTACTACGGCGAAGGGAAAGAAGATTTTGTGGTTGCTGAAACTATCGAAGCAGCCTTGACATTGGCTCAAGAAAAAACAAAAAATGCTCAACTTACAATCGCTGATTTACGTCAAGATGCCGACGCCTTAGATACCTGGTTCTCTTCCTGGTTGTGGCCAATGTCCGTATTTGGCGGTATTATGGATTCCAAAAACCCAGAATTTAAGTACTATTACCCCACCAATGATTTAGTGACCGGCCCGGATATTTTGTTTTTCTGGGTGGCGCGCATGATCATTGCTGGCTATGAATATACCGACCAAAAACCGTTTACCAATGTCTATTTAACGGGCTTGGTACGCGATAAGTTCCGTCGTAAAATGTCTAAATCATTGGGTAATTCACCCGATCCACTTGACTTAATAGATCAATTTGGTGCCGATGGCGTGCGTGTGGGCTTGTTATTGAGCGCCTCAGCCGGAAACGACATCATGTTTGACGAGGAGTTGTGCAACCAAGGAAAAGCCTTTACCAACAAAATATGGAATGCCTTCAAATTGATTAAGGGCTGGGAGGTAAGTGACACTATTCCGCAACCGGAATCATCTGCTGTTGCTATTGCCTGGTACGAAGCCAAATTGCAACAAACTTTAGTGGAAATCGAAGATCATTTTGAAAAATACCGCATCTCTGATGCCTTAATGGCTATCTATAAATTGGTTTGGGATGATTTTTGTTCTTGGTTTTTAGAGATGATTAAACCGGCTTATCAACAACCCATTGATGCCAAAACTTATGCGAGTGCGATATACATGATGGAGCAAAACATGAAATTGTTGCATCCGTTTATGCCATTTATTACCGAAGAAATTTGGCATTTAATTCAAAATCGTTCAGCTAAGGAGGCGCTTATTATTTCTACCTGGCCCGAGCAAAAATCATTTGACTCGGGGATTTTAAGTCAATTTGAAACAGTCATCGAGGTAATAGCTGGAATTCGTTCCATCCGAAAAGAGAAGAATATACCGTTTAAAGATGCCATTGAACTAAAAGTGATCAACCACGACAGCTTTACTACCTATTTTGATGCTGTAGTAACCAAGTTGGGCAATGTTTCCCAATTGGAGTATGTAACCGAGAAAGTAAGTGGCGCTTTATCGTTTCGAGTTAAATCAAATGAGTATTTTATTCCTATTATAGGAACAATTAATGTTGAAGAAGAAGTAGCCAAACTAGAGGAGGAGCTAAAATATACCCAAGGCTTTTTACTTTCGGTGCAAAAGAAGTTAGCCAATGAACGATTTGTTGCCGGTGCTCCAGAAGCGGTATTGGCTACAGAACGAAAAAAAGAAGCTGATGCGTTGGCTAAAATAGCAGCGATTAAGGATCGACTAAGTAGTTTACAATAAAGAAAAAAAAACCAAGTTAATCTTGGTTTTTTTTATGTTGAGCTATAAGGTAATAATAGGCAACGAGTAGTAATCCAAGCCCAAAAAATAATGCTGCATATAGCCGATATCCATCATTGGCATAAAACTCACCCGTCATCCAAATTGAATTGGCTATAATCCAGCAACACACAGCCAAGTTGTGTAGCAATTCAGTTGTTGTTTTGCGTAGTTTATACGTCAAGTAAAACGCCACACTGAGCGTGGGAAGTATCATAAACATGCCAGCGGTTTTATAAGATAATACCCAACAGGTGTCTTTTAGCAACCACATGGCAATGTGAAGGTTTTCTATTTTTCGAATATGGAAATGTTGTGGCTGCAACTTGTTTAGGGTGTTTTTTGAGTAGTTGCATTCTCAAAGCGTTCGGCTACTTTTGCCCAGTTTATTACCGAAAAAAAGGCATCAATGTATTTTTTGCGTTTGTATTGGTAATTCAAATAATAGGCGTGTTCCCAAACATCTAAAGCCAATAACGGTGTGCCTTTTACCGTTGCATTAGGCATAAGAGGATTATCTTGGTTGGCTGTGCTACACACCTGTAACTTACCCGATGCATCAAGAATTAACCAGGCCCAACCCGAACCAAATTGCTTGGCTGCGGCGTCCGAAAATTGAGTTTTAAAGTTGTAGAAGGAACCAAAGTCTCGGGTAATTACTTTAGCCAGACTGTCTTTAGGTGTTTTGGATGCCTTTCCCTTTAAACTTTCAAAAAAGAACGAATGGTTAAAATAGCCTCCAGCATTGTTTCGTAAATCAGGGTTGGATGCATCTGATTTTTTCAGTAATTCTTCTATGCTAAGCTCCTCTAAATCGGTACCAGCAACTAATTTGTTTACGTTATTGGTGTAGGTAAGATAATGTTTAGAATAATGAATTTCTTGTGTAAGTGCGTCCATGTGAGGAGCCAATGCTTCATAGCCGTAGGGTAAATTTATCATCTCAAATGTGCCATCATCCGCTTTCACATCTTCGGGATTCCCAATTACCATTTTATCATCTTTACTTGGTAAGGGCACTTCAACTACCTCGGTTAATTTTTTGCGGTTGCAGGATAGTAGTACAAAAAAAACAAGTCCAAATACCTGTAGTAAACGAAGCTTCATGTGGATTATTTTTTAACTAAGGATTGAATAATTGTAATATAGGCCTCTTTGGCTTCCTCGATAGAAATGTGTTTGATTTGCATCCAAGCATTGGTTTTAAATGCATCGCGTAAATGATAGGAAGTAGTTTGGTTTAGCTCCAAATTGCCTTGCGTTGCTTGCTTGTAAAACGCATACAGTCGCAATTGCACATCTTGTGGCAGCGACGACTGTGTCATTTGTGCAGCTATAGCTACCGCTTCTTCAAAACGGGTATCTAAATCATTTGGTTTCATGCTTCTTTGCTAGCAATGATTGTTTTTCCACCTACTGCTTTTTGGTTTAATGCAACTGTCACATTTGTTCCTAAAGGCAAGAATAAATCAACACGCGATCCAAATTTAATGAATCCTGCATCGGTGCCTTGGCGAACTTGCATGCATTCTTCTGCATAATTTACAATTCGTCTAGCCAACGCACCAGCAATTTGACGGTATAAAATTTCACCAAAAATGCGGTTTTCAACTACTATAGTGGTACGTTCGTTTTCAGTGCTGGCTTTGGGGTGCCAAGCAACGAGGTATTTGCCGGGGTGGTATTTGCTAAATTTAACTTTTCCGTTTACCGGATAACGCGTTACGTGAACATTAATGGGCGACATAAAAATTGAAACTTGAAGTCGTTTGTCTTTAAAATATTCTTCTTCAAATACTTCTTCAATAACTACTACTTTACCGTCAACAGGCGCAATAATATGATAATCGTTTACTTCAACAGTGCGGGTTGGGTTTCTAAAAAACTGCAAGATTAAGATCAGAAAACCCAAAATGAGTAATTCGATTGTCATGAGTAGCCACTTGGTGCTGATGAATTTATCGGCCAACAACAAAGAAAATACAGTTAAAGTTGTTGCTATTAATATAATTTTTCCACCTTCTTTATGAAACATAGGGTATGAGTTTAAAAAATAAATAGGCTAATGGTGCTACAAATATAATACTATCCAATCGATCTAGAATACCTCCATGGCCGGGCAGTAAATTTCCGCTGTCTTTTACACCTGCGACACGTTTAAATTTGGATTCAATTAAGTCGCCAATTGTGCTTCCAATCCCCACCAATAGGGCGAATACTGAGATGTAGCGTATTGATTGTGTTTGAAGAAAATAATCAATAAGTATAGCTAGAAGTATAGTGCAAATTAATCCGCCAATAAATCCTTCTCTGGTTTTTTTTGGTGAAATGCGCTCCAGTAATTTTGTTTTCCCCCATGTTTTGCCAACCAAATAGGCAAACGTATCATTGGCCCATATTAAAACAAATAGCAAAATAACAGGTGTTGAACTGTAAGCTTGAGTGAGAAATGGTATTTTGGACAATAATACAAATGGCATCACAATGTAGCCCACAAGAAAAACCAATTTGGTATTTTTGGATAGCAAAAATGGGGAGGCGCTATACATAAATAAAGTTGCACGAACCGATACCAAAAGAGAGCAGAGAAGCAGTAAATTAATGGTGAATTCGCTAAAAGAAAAGAAGTAAAATAAAAGGTAAAATACAATTCCACCCAAAATAGGTGCTTTGATTGGTATATTATTCATTTTGCAAAATTCCCAAATGGCAAGAGCTAAAAATAGTCCAAAGAGAACAACAAAAGAAATTGGATGTAGGGTGGAAGCTAATACAATTGTAACATAAAGGCTACCGGTGAGTGCACGTAGAAGTGTTTCGTTCATCCTACAAATCTTCTAAAAGCAGTAAGTATAAATTTTTAGCTGAACTTCCGTACTGAAGAAAGTCTTCTTCTTTTGCTTTTTCAAAATATTTTATGGTAGTAATGTTGGTAGGGTAGTCCTTGTCGTATTTCTTTTTTATAACACGAAGTCCATCATTTATAGCTTCTAATATCTGACTTGTGGTCGCATAGATAACAATGTTTACCGGAAGTGCGTCTGGTTTGTTTTGTTTAATTTGATTGGATGAGAATAAGATTGAACCCTCGTCTGCAATTAGATTTTCACAAGTTGCAAAAAGAAATTTTGGATCAGTTACTGAGTTATAGAGTAATTTGTTGTCGTCCAACATTGGATACAACTTGGGTTCGTAACAAAGTACTTGGCTTTCAAACCAATCGTTTTCTTCTAAAATATTCTCAAATTGCTCGGCAACTTCTGCGGGATCAGTACAATAAATAAACTTCCCACCATTGCGTTTGAAATTAAACATGAATCGCTCATCAATAGGCGTATTGGTTTGAGTTTGAGCATTGAATTCACTTTGATTTTCATCATCGGATGCCTCAGAACCTACACCAAAAAATTTTCTGAAAAGACTCATACAGGAATTTTATAAGTTGCTAAAATTTGAAAACATCCAAAGATAAAAAAATCTTAATTCAATTGTAATTTGAACTACGATTTTTTATGTGATTTACCTGTGTAATTTTTATTGTTCGGCTGATGACGTTTCGTTCGTAAATGTGGTGTCTTCTAAACTTGCTTTTGTTTGATCGGAAATAGTATCATCCTGAATACTATCGGCTTCTAAATCAAAACTTCTTTTACCAAATAAGGCTTCTAAATCGTCTTTAAAGATTACTTCTTTTTCAATTAAAATGTCAGCCAACATATTCAATTTATCTTTGTTATCTTCCAAAATTTGAATGGCGCGTTGGTATTGACTTTCAATCAAACTTGAAATTTCTTCATCTATTATTCGTGCAGTTTCTTCCGAATAAGGTTTAGAAAAATTGTATTCGGCTTGACCAGATGAATCATAATAGGTTACGTTTCCAATTTTATCATTTAAACCATAAATGGTAATCATTGCACGCGCTTGTTTGGTTACTTTCTCAAGGTCGCTTAAAGCTCCTGTTGAGATGCGGTCAAATGTAACTTTTTCAGCAGCTCTTCCACCCATCGTAGCACACATCTCATCCAGCATTTGATCAGGTCGAACAATGAGTCGTTCTTCGGGTAGATACCAGGCCGCTCCCAAACTTTGTCCTCGGGGTACGATGGTTACTTTTACCAATGGGGCCGCATGTTCCAACATCCAACTTACGGTTGCATGTCCCGCTTCATGAATGGCAATGGCTTTCTTTTCAGAAGGGGTTACAATTTTATTTTTCTTTTCTAATCCACCAACAATTCGGTCAACTGCATCCAGGAAATCTTGTTTATCTACAGCTTCTTTGTTGTTACGAGCAGCAATTAACGCGGCTTCATTACATACATTGGCAATGTCTGCACCCGAAAAACCAGGGGTTTGTTTGGCTAAAAAGTCAGTGTCTAGTCCTTCGGCTTTTTTAAGTGGTTTTAAATGAACTTCAAATATTTCTTTGCGCTCACGAATATCCGGTAAGTCTACAAAAATTTGACGGTCAAATCGACCAGCGCGAAGCAAGGCTTTATCTAGTACATCCGCTCGATTTGTGGCTGCCAATACAATTACATTTGAATTGGTTCCAAATCCATCCATCTCGGTAAGCAACTGATTGAGTGTGTTTTCACGTTCGTCATTTCCGCCCGAAAAACTGTTTTTGCCTCTGGCTCTTCCTACCGCATCAATTTCATCAATAAAGATAATAGCAGGTGATTTTTCCTTGGCTTGTTTAAACAAATCACGTACACGTGAAGCACCCACACCCACAAACATCTCTACAAAATCTGAACCTGAAAGCGAGAAAAATGGCACCTTGGCTTCGCCTGCTACAGCCTTGGCCAATAAGGTTTTTCCTGTTCCGGGAGGGCCAACTAATAAGGCACCTTTTGGTATTTTTCCACCAAGATTAGTATACTTTTCAGGGTTTTTTAGGAATTCAACAATTTCTTGAATTTCTTCTTTTGCTCCTTCCAATCCAGCTACATCCTTGAACGTAGTTTTGATATCCGTTTTCTCATCAAATAATTTGGCTTTTGATTTTCCGATATTAAAGATCTGTCCACCGCCACCACCGGCTCCGCCATTCATTCTGCGCATGATAACAATCCAAATCACTACAATGATTAGTATGGGCAATAAGTTGATTAGGATTTCACTCCAATTGCTTTTGGGAACAAAATTGTAGTCTTTTAATTTTCCTTTGGCAACAGACTCTTCTAATTTCTTTTGAAATAGCTCGTCGTTACCAATGTCAAAAACATAATGGGGTCCTTTGTTTGGTCTATTTAAAACATCTTTTGCTACAGCCTTGTGTTTTGCCGATTTTAATGCCTTGTCGGTCAAGAAGACTTCGGCTTCAGCTTTGTTGTAGACCACTACTTTTTGCACATCACCATTTTCTAAATAAGAATTAAATTTGGACGAAGTGGTTTTGGCGGCTTCTTGAAAACTGGATCCGCCAGTAGCAAAACTGATGATCATGAATATAGCAATTACCACAGCATATACAAGCCATGGGCTAATTTTCATTCCTTTGGGTTTATTGTTTGGAGTCATAGGTTGAAATGTAGGTTAAAATTTAGAGGCTATAGTGGTAATTTTGGCATCACCCCATAAACTTTCTATGTTGTAATATTCGCGAATGTGTTTCTGAAAAACGTGCACGACTATATTTACATAATCCATCAACACCCATTCTGCATTGTCAGTTCCTTCTACGTGCCACGGTTTGTCTTTGATGGCTTTGGATACTGTTTTTTGAATTGAATTTACGATGGCATTCACTTGAGTATTTGAATTTCCATTGCAAATGATGAAGTAATCACATGCCGCATTATCAATTTCGCGTAAATCTAAAATATCAATATCATTTCCTTTTACTTCTTCAATTCCTTTGATGATGTTAGCAAGTAAAACATCATTGTTTACAGTCTTTTTAGCCATTTATTATTTTTATATAGGTTTGCAAAGTTATCATTTTTTGTCATTAATTTTGAACCTTAACAAAACAATAAATTTGCTTAGTTTTTAAGCTTTCGCATGATACAAATCAAACTCAATGCCATAGATTCTACCAATACCTTTTTAAAAGCAAATAAGACCATTTCTGAACTGCCAAACTATACCGTTGTCACTGCCGAATTTCAAACAAATGGACGCGGTCAACATGGTGCAAAATGGGAGTCAGATCCAGGTAAAAATCTTATAGCCAGTATATTAGTTCACGATTTTTATCCAAACAACTTTCCTAATTTTGAAATCATTATAGCCGTTTCGGTAGCCATTCAAAAGGTATTAAACAAACACAATGTGCCCGAATTAGCCATCAAATGGCCCAACGACATAATGTCAGGAAATTACAAAATTGGCGGAATCTTGATTGAAAACTTGCACAAAAGCAATTCTGCAGTGCACACTATTATTGGATTTGGGCTCAATGTCAATCAACTTCATTTTGATGGATTTCCTTCGGCTGGATCATTGGCAATGGTATGCAATCGAGAGTTTGATCGACAACTCCTTTTGGAACAACTCGTGGATTCTATTCAATTTACACTTTCCAATTGGGAAACCCTTCGAGTGGATGCGATACATGCATACCAAAAATCGTTGTTTTGTAAAGGCAAAATTGCCACATTTAAGACAAGTAGAGGCAGTTTTGAGGGCAGTATTACTGGGGTAAACGAGCAGGGTAAATTAATTGTTCAACAAAACAATCAAGTAGAATTGGCTTTTGATTTGAAAGAAATTCAACTAATTTATTGAGTCTTTTATAGCTTAAATGGTTCCCCCAAGTAAAAGTTAATCAAGGCGTTATTGTACAACAATTCATAATTTGATTTAATTAAATCGGCCTGCGCATTGTTGTATTGATTTTTGGTAATGTTAAGCTCGTTGGTGTTAATTTTTCCCAATTCAAATTTGAGTGCGTCGGCCTCGTAACTTTTTTTCGAAAATTCTAATGCAATCGATGCTGCCTCTACGCGTTTACGCGCCGTCTTTGTGTCATTTATTGCTTTGGTTGCTTCCTGAGTAATTTGATTGCGCACGCGGTCTATTTGAATCCCCGCTTGCTTAAGTCCGCCTTTGGCTTGTTTAATTCTTGAATAGGTAGTGAGTTGATTAAATATTGGAACAATTAGATTAAGCCGAAGAAATCCATTTCGGTTTCGGTCAAATTGTAATTCTTGGTCTACGAGTTCAAGGTTGGAAAAAGATGATGTTCGGTAGGCAAATTCTGCATTCAGTTCAGGATAACGAAACGAACGCGCCACAGCTAGTGCTGCTTTGGCTCTGGTTTGACGAAGTAAACTGATGTTTGTCAAAGGGTGAAAATCAATAATTTTTGACGTGATTTCTGCAGCATTATTTTCTGAAAGCACAGCGCTATCCAGTTCTACAGCAGGAGCTTCAAGCACAAGTTCTTCTTGTATAGGCAGATTCATCAATTGTTTTAAACGCACCCAATTGTCAATTAATTTATTAGTGTTGTTAACCAATTCAAGCTCTTCGTTTGCTTTTTGCGTTTTCAATTTAAACACTTCACTTTCAGCAATTACGCCCGATTCATATTTAAGTTGAGCCAGTGCCAATTGCTTCTCGCTTAGCTGAATTTGTTGGTCATTTATTTTTACCAATTCGGTTAAATAGAGGGTAGTGAGGTAGCTTTCGGCTAAGGAAATCGTGATTTCTCTTATTTGTTGTTGGCTGTTTAGTTTGGCAATGGCATATTCTTGTTTTTGAACTTTAATGGTATTCCAAACATTAAAACCAGAAAATAAATTAAAATTGGCACGAACTGTACCACGTAATTCCCGTACAGTATTGTCTATATATGAATTGGTGCTGAAATCATAAATTTGATTAAACCGAGCACGTTGAAAACCCTCGGCGCGAAGTTCTGGGGCCAATCTTCCGTAACTTGCTTTGAATTTGTATTTTTCAATTTCTTCATTCACATTTGCCGATTGAATTTCTAGGTTTTGCTTTATAGCCAACGCCAAACAATCTGAAAAATTGAGTTTTTTTTGCCCAAATGCAAAAATAGAAATCATTAAAAAAATACACGTTAGAGACTGTTTCATTAATTGATACTTTCGTCCATTTTATTAAACAATTTTTTGAAAATAAATTGATAAAGTGGCATGCGCTCTATGATTACCTCACCATTCAAACGGTAGCCGGCCTTAAGTACAATATTGGGATTGTGTTTGTAGATGGTTGCTAAACAATAAAAGGTTTTGTTCACATCAGAGGGAGAAACATAGGTGATCTTACCCTTTATTGCCCCAAATCGAAAATAGTTGAAAGCGTCCAATTTTAAATTGATTTCTTGCCCTTTATGCACATAGGCCAAATCCTCTTCATCTAAGGTTATTTTTGCATAAAAATGTTCCTTTCTTGGCGCCACGATAGACAATAGCTCTCCTTTAGGAATAATTTCTAGGTTTTGTTGTGCATTATATAAATTGGATACCGTACCATTAAAAGGTGCAACTACGGATAATTTATTTAGTTCGTCTTTGATATAGCTCAAGGTGTGGCGGTTGTCTTTAATTTTTGTTTGTAAATCTTCCAAATCTCTCTTATATCCTTCGAGTGTGTTATCTACATCAATGATGTTGCGTTTCAAGTCGTTTTTGGTTCGGTTGTAGTTGTTGGTTAGATTTTCATAATCAAAGTTTTTACTAGACGAAACCGATTTCATATCCACCTGTGTTTTTTTGTCATCCAGGTTCTTGTTTTTTGTATCGGTTAATTCGTAGCGGGAAATTGCTCCTTTGGCATAAAGCAATGAGTCTGTTTTGAATTTATCATTCCAAATGGAGTTTTGTTGCGTCGCCAAATTGATTTTATTATTCAACAACCGAATATCTTGCTCTGTTTTTTTTCGATCGGTCGCATAAATAGTTGATTGTATTTGAAGCAACTGTTGTAACGCTTTTTTTCGTTCTTGTGTATTGGAAATCAGTACATTAATTATTTTTACTTTATTCTCCATAGATTGAATGTCCGTGGTTAATACATTATAATCGGCGGCTGTTTTTTTGTTTTCCAATTCAAATAAGGTGTCTCCTTTTTTTACTTCTTGACCTTCTTTTACGGCTACACGAAGCACCCGAACCTCATCAGGCGCATTGATTTTTAGTTGGGGAGTATCCGAATAAATGTTGCCTTCTTTAAACTTTACCGTATCGTTTAAATTCAAGACAAAGGTCAAGATAAGCGCCACAACAACAAAAACCACCAAGAAGCGGTTTAGAATTTTAATAAAATGTATAGAACTGGTATTATAATACGAAAAGTTCTCCATTTGAAATTGTATAAGTTGAGTTAAATTGAATATGGTGAATCGGCTCGTGAGAGATAATAATAAATGTTTTGGTTTGATCAGCATTTATATGAGCTTCAACCTTGTCTCTTGATTCATTGTCCATTCCTGAAAGCACTTCGTCTAAAATGATTAGTTCAGCATCGGCAAATAAGGCGCGCATAAGCAAAATCTTTTTGCGTTGACCAGTCGATAAGTTTTTACCATTCTCATTGATGATAAACTCAAGTCCGTCATCTTTGCCGGCAATAAAATCATACAAATTTATTTGTTCTGACAAATCTAAAATTCGCTCAATGCTAATGTCTTTGCCTAAGGCAATGTTGTTGTATAAGGTATCATTAAATAAAATATCTTCATTGGTTACTAAGAGAATTTTATCTTTTACAATCTCTTCGTTATAGAATTTTTTATCTCTACCGTTAATCAATATGTGTCCTGAAGTTGGACGATAGAGTGTGGTTAGAATTTTACTGAAAGTTGATTTTCCAGATCCATTTTGACCTTCGATTTTAATTTTATCGCCTTTTGAAATCGTTAAATCAATTCCTTTAAGAATTAAATCGTGCGGTAGATACCCGTAATTAATTTTGTTAAACTCAATTGATTCCAACTTAAAATCAGTCATTCCCCCTTGAGCAACTTGTCCCGCTTTTTCATCAAAATCCAAGTATCGTTTTAAAATCACTTCGTTTTCTTGCAGCGTCATGTTGTCGTCCAAAATACCTTTTAGCGATGAAAATATTTTGGATGACAAAGCTATAAAGGTTACAATTTGACCCAAACTTATGGATTGAGTTTCTATTGCCGATTTTGTCAAAAAGATGATAATGAGCATCGAAGAACATATTACAATCAAGGCTACAACAAATTTATTGATCAAATCTACATACCCATTTCGCAACTGAATTTTAAGGTAGTCGTTTATGCTGGAGTAAATTTTGTTGGAGTAAAATCGTTCTATTTTGAAACTTTTTATCACCTGAATGCCTTCTACCTTTTCCATCATTTTAGATACAAAATCGGCTTTACGGATATAACGCATGCGTTCGTTTTGTTTCAGGTAGGGCGTAATAAACTTGAACCACAATACAAACAACACCATTACAATCAATACAATTACCGTTAATGATCGATCAATTAAAAATAAAATAAACAAAGAGTAAACGGCTACTATTACATCAACCAAAATGCCTGTGAAAAATTTCATAAAGAAACTTTTTAACTTCATCGAATCACTCACGCGCTCCATTAAATCCCCTTTTTTATACGTATGAATGTAGGAAAGCGAAGCGCTGTTTATTTTCTCATCAAATGAAAACAGAAAAAAACGATCCAATGCATTGCCCAAATGGATACTGACAAAATTTTTGTACAGTGTGGTAAACAAATCAAACAATTTGTAGATCCCCAAACCAATGCTAAATAGTACTAAGGTGCTTAAATTGTAGGTAGGCAGCACATTGTCAATTAATATCTGATTGGTAAATACAGCAATTTGTGCTGTGATTGCCGAGAATAAAGCGGCAAAAATATAGATGTACCACAATTTTTTGTAGCTCCCTAATTTTTTAAATAACTCCCAATACAAACTACTTTTTTCTTCCTCCGGATAATTCGTTTGAGTTGTTTCGGTCGAATTTAATTGCACACTAAGTACTACTGGAGCAGTATTCTTTATTTTGCCTTTTTCAAGTTGCAAGGTTTTGAATCCAATGGGGATTTGCGAAATTTCTTGGTTTTTGAGCAAGTCTATCAAAAAAGATTTCTCGGCTTCGTCATTTTTAAAACCAAAAGTATCTTTCAAATAAGAAAAATAGCTCAGCTTATTAAAAAGCTGAGTACTTCCGTTTTCGGTAACAGCTTTGTGTATGTCAAGTGCATATTGGTTTAGAAGTTGGGCACATACCGCTTGAACTTGATCTTCGGTTTGCATATAACTCCAGTCGGTTTTGGTATACTGTGCATTGTTTTTTAATTCCTGAAAAGGCAAATAGTATTCTGCAC
>VEQT01000069.1 GCA_018883065.1 Flavobacterium sp. | reverse complement strand
GTTTTTGCTGTTATCCTGAAATTTCAAGACAGGTTACACTTGAAGCCCGCAAACAAGGCATCGAACAATTGTTTTTAGAAAAACCGCTGCTGTTTAGCGAATTGCTTTTAGAAGGACGCGTTAATCAATATAAAAATGCACTTGAAGAACCTCATAATTTGGTGTTTATTGATCGTGGAATTCCAGATGTATTGGCCTATATGCATTACATTGGCGACAGCTACCCTTCTCATTTTGATGCGGCTTGCAAAGAGCATATATACTCAAAAATATTCCTCTTACCCCCTTGGGAAGAAATTTACGAATCGGATGAAGCCCGATATGAAAATTTTGAACAAGCCCGATTAATTGCACACCATTTAGTAGAAACCTACCAGCATTACGGCTACGAATTAATCGAAGTTCCTAAAGCGCCTACTGCCGATAGAGTAGCTTTTATTTTACAATCGCTTACAACTTAATTTGGGGTATTGCTCTATTTGCTAACGTTTATTTTTTTACTTTTAAAGGGTCGAAACTAAACTTCTATTCCTTTTTTATATGCCAAACGCACTTTCTATACTCAAACAACATTGGAATCACGACGCATTCCGAAACCCCCAAGAACAAATTATTGAAGCCATACTGGCCAAACAAGATTGCCTTGCCCTCTTGCCGACTGGTGGAGGAAAGTCCATCTGTTTTCAGGTTCCCACTTTAATGCAAAATGGGCTTTGTTTGGTTATTTCTCCGTTGGTCGCACTCATGAAAGACCAAGTAGAAAACTTGCAAAAACGAAACATTAAAGCCCTGTCAATTTCCGGAAGTATAGCAACCAACGACCTCATCGACTTACTCGACAATTGCCAATTTGGCAAGTATAAATTCTTATATCTATCACCCGAACGCTTGCAAACAGCATGGATCGTCGAGCGGCTAGAAAAACTACCTATATCGCTTATTGCAATAGATGAAGCCCATTGTATTTCGCAATGGGGAAATGATTTTCGACCGGCATACTTGCAACTCGGAAAACTTCGAAATTCGTTTCCCAAAACCCCAATTATAGCTCTAACAGCCTCGGCCACAGATGCAGTGCAAGACGATATCATTAAGCTATTAAAACTTCGTGAACCCGAAATTTTTAAACAATCCGTTGTGCGGCCAAATTTGAGTTACAAAGTTGTTCCTTGCAGCGACAAACTGTATTATTTGGAACAGCTGTTTGCCCAAAATAAAGCCCCAGCAATTTTATATGTACGTAACCGAAAATCCTGTTATGAATACGCCAGTCAATTAACTGCACTCGGTATTCAAGCTACACATTATCACGGCGGACTTTCGCCCAAAGAAAAAGAAAAAAATCGGATGCAATGGATGCAGAACCAAGCGCAAGTTATGGTGGCTACCAATGCATTTGGTATGGGTATAGACCGCGCTGATGTGCAAACGGTGGTACACGTTCAACTTCCAGATAGTATAGAGAGTTATTACCAAGAAGCTGGTCGAGCAGGCAGAAATGGAGAAGCAGCACAAGCTATACTCTTGGTTGGCCCATCAGATGCGTTACAAGCCGAAAACCAATTTATTAATCAACTTCCAGATAAGGCTTTTTTAAGTTTAGTGTACAAAAAACTCAACGCTTACTTTCAAGTTGCCTATGGCGAAGGTTTACATGAACACTTTAAATTGAATTTGCAGCAGTTTTGTTTAAAATATGATTTGCCGATACAAAAAACATACACTTGTTTGCAGTTTTTAGATCAACAAGGCGTGCTACAATTGAGTGCAGAATTTTCACAAAAAGTAAATTTACAATTCACAATACCGTCAAAAGAAGTCATACGCTACTGCAGTTTGAATCCCAAAGACGAACCGGTTGTGAGCACGCTGATGCGTTTGTATCCAGGGATATACGAAATGAGCGTACCTATAAATATTCCGCTATTGGCCAAAAAAGCCGAATGTACTGAAACCTATGTTGAGCAGGTATTGGAGAAATTACAACAACGGGATATGGTGCTGTATCAGGCTAATAATACAGATACTACGTTGGTTTACACCGAAATTCGAGATGACGATCACACCATAAATAGAATTGCTAAACACCTTATCCGTCAAAACGAAAACAAAACCAATCAACTCAAAGCGGTCTTTCGGTATATCAAACAAACTACTCAATGTTGTTCACAATTTTTAGCCAACTATTTTGGCGACACTACAACCCAAACATGTGGTCAATGTTCCGTTTGTAAAGCAGTTGTCGAAAAACCCACATCTGATTATGCTATTCAAACAGCCGTACTCGCCGAATTACAAAAGGGCCAATTCAGTTCAAGAGAATTAGCTTTAAAAGTATCCTGTGAGGAAGCAAGTCTTATATTTGCATTGAAAAATTTACTGGAAAACAAGTGTATTTTCCTCGACCATACTAACCGTTACTCCTTATCCAAATGAAACCACTTCGCATTGTATTTATGGGGACTCCCGATTTTGCAGTTGGCATCTTAGATGCAATATTTACGCATAAATATTCGGTTGTAGGGGTAATAACTGTAGCAGATAAACCTGCAGGTCGTGGACAAAAAGTAAAATATTCGGCAGTAAAAGAATATGCTTTGGCCCACCAATTGCCGTTGTTGCAACCCACAAATTTAAAAGATGAATCTTTCCTAACCGAATTGGCTGCTTTGAACGCCAATTTGCAGGTGGTTGTCGCCTTTCGAATGTTGCCGAAAGTGGTCTGGGCAATGCCTCAATATGGTACATTTAATTTACATGCCTCATTGCTTCCGCAGTACCGTGGTGCAGCTCCAATAAACTGGGCCATTATAAACGGAGAAACCGAAACGGGAGTAACTAGTTTTTTTATTGATGATAAAATAGACACAGGCGCTATGTTGCTGCACGCCAAAACACCGATTGGTTTAAATGAAACAGCCGGTGAATTACATGACCGATTGATGGAATTGGGTGCCCAAACCGTAATCGAAACTCTGCAGCTCATTGCTAAGGATAATCCACAAACACAAGTACAAGTAGATTCATCCGAACTAAAAACGGCACACAAATTAAATAAAGAGAATTGCAAAATCGATTGGACCCAACCTGGACAAAGCATTCATAATTTAATACGTGGACTTTCGCCCTATCCAGTAGCCTGGTGTCATCTATTTAACAACAAACAGGAGAGCGCTATCAAAATATATTCAGCCCAGTTTGAGTTAGAACAGCATCAATTGAATGTAGGCACATTGATTGTCGATAAAAAAACACTAAAGGTTGCAGTTTGTAATGGGTTTGTAAGCTTGTTACAAGTTCAGCTGCCTGGCAAAAACAAAATGATGGTATCAGACCTACTAAATGGCTACACGTTAGACCATACAGCCAGGCTTTATTAGCGGGAAACCCTTTATTTGTGGGATTTTTTGTTAGAAAAACACATCCTTTATTAACAAATGTGTAGAGTTATCAACAAATCAAGCAAAATGGACAGCTAGGCCTTGCGCAGTATGTATTTCCTACTAAATTTGTTTTCCAGAACAGAATGTTTAACCAATCATTTAATACTTTTCATTATGAACAAATCAGAATTAATCGATGCTATTGCTGCTGACGCAGGAATTACTAAAGCGGCTGCTAAATCAGCGTTAGAGTCATTTTTAGGAAACGTAGGTGCTACTTTGAAAAAAGGTGGTAGAGTTTCTTTAGTAGGTTTTGGATCATGGTCAGTTTCTAAAAGAGCTGCTAGAGACGGAAGAAACCCACAAACTGGAAAAACTATCAAAATCGCTGCTAAAAATGTAGTGAAATTTAAAGCTGGTGCTGATTTAGAAGGATCAGTAAACTAGTTTTTAGTTTATCAAAATAAAATTAAGTCTCCCTTGTGGAGACTTTTTTTTGTTACTGCATATTCCTTTTTAGTATTTTTATAAACAAATCAGCAATATGCCAACTAAAAAAGTAAAAAAAGGAAGCCTTCTTTTGGCCGAACCCTCTATTTTGGGTGATGAAACTTTTGCCCGTGCTGTAATTTTAATTGCTGAAATTTCTAACAATGGCGCTGTTGGTTTTATTTTGAACAAACCCTTTTCATTCGATTTGCACGAATTGGTTCCTGGTATTAAAAAAGGATTCAAACTCTATAATGGTGGACCTGTAGAAGAAGATAACCTTTATTTTATACATAATGTACCCGAACTAATTCCCAATAGCGTAGAAATTTCGCATGGAATTTACTGGGGAGGTGATTTTGAAGTCACAAAAAAATGCATCAATTCTGGGCAACTTTCAGCTCAAAATATTCGATTTTTTCTTGGTTATAGTGGTTGGGCAGCAGAGCAATTAAACGAAGAATTGGCAGAAAAATCGTGGATTGTAACACCCAATCAATTTAACAACAAACTTGTAGCTGTACCGGCTTTAAATTTTTGGCAAAAACAGTTGCAGCAGTTGGGTGGCGAGTACTTACTTTGGTCAAATGCACCCGAAAATCCGCAATTGAATTAAAGCAAGCTGTTTAATGCAGGCATTAAATAACTAGCCAAGTCGGTAGAATAATTTTTTTTACGATAAGTCGAAATGGGCTGAATACCGCGAATGACATTAGTTATAAATAACTCGTCGGCTTTTTGTAAATCAAATGGGGAAATGGGTTGTTCAACCAAGGTATAGGTTGACTGTTTACTCAGAACACGAAGCAATTGCTTGCGCATGATTCCGTTTAAACACCCTTCGGTCAAAGGCGGTGTAGTTACCGTTAATCCATTGCGCATAAATAGATTACCGTTTAACGCTTCGACCACATTTTTGGACTCATTGAGGATCAAACAACTGTGTAATCCATTTTCTTGAGCATAAATACTACCGGTAATGTGCAGCATTTTATTGGTAGTTTTTAGGGTAGAAAGTAATTGCTTTGCTATGTAAAAATCTTTGTATAAATCAACTTCATACGGCTCTGTAGAAAGCGTATAACTTGCACTCGATAAGGCCGTTGCTTGAATGTGGTAACTCACGGTATTGGTTTGCGGCAAATAATATCCGCCTGAATTTCTATACACAGTACAGCGCACCCTTGCAGCATCTGTACACGAGTTGGCTGCCACAGTTTTAAGCAATTCGGATTCAAAAAACTCCATTGTAAAGTTCATGGGAATTTTCATACGTACAATTCGCATGGAAGATAACAATCGAAGGTAGTGATCTTCTAAAAAAAGCACTTTTCCGTTGATTACTTTGAGTGTTTCAAACACTCCGTCACCATACAAAAAACCTCTGTTATCATGCATAGAATCTGGAGTTGTAGACTGCAATTCACCGTTGACATTCACCATAAAAAAACCGCCATTTCGTTTATGAAAGGCGGTGCAAATATATGGTGTTCGTCTTATTTATACTGAACCGATTACGTGTTTTAGATCAGAAATTTGATTCTCCCATAATAGCTTGGCCTCATCTACTTCGTCTTCAAAAGCAAAATCAGTTACTACCAACGAAACATCTTTGGTTATCTCGTCTTCAATGATGCGCAACTCAAAGTAATATTCAGTGTCTTTTTTTTCTTCATCAACCCAACGGAATTTGATTTTTTCTCCTGACTTTTTTGACGATTGCCTAGCTACTTCTTGTGAATCATCCCATATGAAAGTAAAATACTCTCCACGGGAGTTTACGTTATCAGCAAACCACTCCGAAAGTCCCGAAGGTGTTGAAATGTATTGATATAATAATTGAGGTGAGGAGTTTATGGGGAACTCTAATTCGTAGCGTATTTTGGCGTCCATATGATGTTTAATTTTTGGGAAATATATAGAATATAAAAGCAATAAAAAAAGAAATAGTAAAGTATTTTTTGTCCGGATTTAGTTGCAACCGTTACTATTTATTTTATATTTGCAGCCTCGAAAGAGAAAACAACCATAAGCCTGGCGAGGTAGCTCAGTTGGTTAGAGCGCAGGATTCATAACCCTGAGGTCGAGAGTTCAAATCTCTCTCTCGCTACTTGAAAATCAAGCTCTTACAAATTTGTGAGAGCTTTTTTTATGCATGGTGTCGGGCAATGGTGTCGGGCAGAAATGTTAAAAAAAATCAATATTAACATCTTTTGACACCATATAATCAACCAAAAACCTTCAACTTCAATACCGCCTTTTCTACAGCGCTAAGAACCTCTGGGTCAATATAATGACGCTCTAAAATTTCTTCTGAAGTATGAGATGTTAAAAGTCCTGTTTGTTTGTCCATTACAACTCTTAACCATGTAATGTAAGTCTTTCTCAAATTTTTCAAACTAATATCACTTTCAATCCCCGCTACTTGTTTATAATGGGTAAAGGATTTACTTATTCTATCCATTAGGGTTTTAATGGTACAAGTCCTATCAGGATATATGATGTAATCATTTGTATTCTTCTTCTCTTCATAACCCAATTCTAAAAGCAAATCTTTTAAGTCTTGATTTACAGCAATCATCTTCTTTTTGGCCTCAGTAATAAGATTTTTCGTTTTATTTGACCTATCCACTTTAAGATTATCAATTTTAAAAAAAGTTAATCCATCTTCATATTCATGAAGCTGACACCAACGTAAACCTAGAACCTCTTCTCTCCTACCTCCTGTTAGTAAGAACAATTTAAAGGCCTCTTTCAAATGCGGCCAATACATATTTTTAGAACCTCCTTTACTATCCATTTTTAACTTTGGACCATATTCAATAGCATCAATTATTTTATTGAATTCAGACTTTGTCAAAGATTTCACATCAGATAGAACTACCTGTTTTGTATTATATGTTTCAAATGGATTTTCCATTTGAATTTTTTCAACTTTAATAAGAAAATTATAAAATGCTTTAAGCTCATTGAGCATTTTATTAAATGTTTTTCCAGCATATTTACTCTCGGCCCATTTATAAAAATTAGCCACATCTAGTGCTAAAGTATCTGTAACATTAAAATTTTTAATATCAACTCTCTCACTTACAATCCTCAAAAAGTATCGGCAATATCGGATACATTCGTCTCTGTAAGCTGCACCAACATTTTTTTGCAAATGTGCTAATTCATAATTACCACTTAGATACTGATAATATTTTAAAACAGCACTGGGTAAGGAATAACTTTTAATTAAGGGTACAGTATTAATCCTTTTGTAATTACTTGACTCTATCTCTTTTTTAAAGGCATAGCCCTCATCAAAAGCGGTTTTATAATCCATGGCCGACAACAACTTAGTAAACTCTTTTTTAGAAGGTCTAGGCGCATAAACATGCATACGATATCTGTGCTTATCATAATGATTGCAAGCAGGATTCTTGAACTTGCATTTAGTGCAAAAAATCTTGAGCCCTTTCAAAGAGTTTCTCTTTGGAATTTTTAATTTACCACTCATGACAATAATGAATTTAACAAATCTTGTTCTTTGGAATTAGATGGCAAAACTTCAGTAAAAGCCTTGTTATTCCTGGGCTCGTCTAATTTAAGAAGAAAATAATTATACAACGAAACATCTGAAGTAATCTCTCGTAAGACTTCCTTCCAATTGAGTGGATTCGTTTTTTGAAGATTTAGAATAAAAGGTTTAGACAATGCAAAATGTAGGTCTAATTTGTATACATAATCTCTATTCGAGAGTTTATATACTGGAACACCATTAGAGATACACCATCTTTTAGCGGCTTCAGTGTCCTTGAGTCTTATTTGCTCCCCTACTTCTGCAACTGTAAAGATTTCAAAAGGGAATTGTAATGTATTCAATCTTTTCTACCCGCTGTTCTCATCATTTTTTGCGGGAGAGAATTATTTTATGCAAAGATACTAAGCGATTTAAAGCGATGCCAAATTTTTACTCCAGTTTTTTTTTAAAAAAACAATGATTCATAACTTCATAAATGGTTTAGCTCAGAAAATTAGATTTTATTAACTAGTTTAACAGAACTAAAACAATTTTAAAATCGATTAATCAAATTATCAATTTCATTTTTACCCTTAATTGTGTTTATCCATTCCTCTGGGATTGATTCACGACCATACAACAAACCTGCCAATCCTCCTGTAACAGCACCAGTTGTATCTGTATCCTCACCTAGATTCACTGCTCTTAAAACTGCTTCATTATAACTATCTGTTGTCAACAGACACCAGATGCTGGCTTCTAATGTATGTATTACATATCCGCTACTTAGGATAGAATCTTCTAGTAATTCATAGATGTTTTCTTTTAAAAGCCTATCGAAATGAAATGCTTCTTTTTGACAATCAATATTCGAATTAAAGAAATCCAAAACCTTAATTTTTAAGTCTTCATAAATCTTGAACTTGTCTTCTCCTTTCATTAATTGTAATGCAAATTCCAAATAATAAAAACAAGCCAAAATAGAACGATGGTGTGCATGAGTAATCGAAGATACTTCTCCAGTTAACTTGAATCTATCTTCAATTGGTAGGTCTTTTAATAATAGTACTAACGGCAGTATTCTCATCAAAGAACCATTTCCATTATCACTTTCATTTTTTCCGCCAGCTTCAATAGGGCTAATTCCTTTTGATAAATTACTAATGGCACAACTGGTTGCGTTTCCAATATCAAAAACTTCACCTGTTGCTGTCCAATAGGCATTGTATTTCCATGCAATAAACTTTTCGGCCAGTAAATTAATGTTATATCCTTCAGCTATTGTTTCTGCTAAACAAAAAGTCAATGAACTATCATCTGACCAAACACCTTCAACTTGGCCGTGTACGCCTCCCGATTGCATTTTAACTACTGGATTCTTCTTTAAGAAATCTCTGCTTTCAAACTCAACAGGAACGCCCAATGCATCTCCAACGCAAACGCCAAATAGAATGTCTTTAATAT
>VEQT01000002.1 GCA_018883065.1 Flavobacterium sp. | reverse complement strand
AAATGATTTGATTAAACAACCCAACGAAAGTGAATGGGTGGAGTTTAAATTGAATTATCATTCAGCAGAGGAAATCGGTGAAAGAATTTCAGCATTAGCCAATGGTGCTTGTTTACATAATCAACCTTTTGGTTATTTAATCTTTGGAGTTGAAGATAAAACACATAAAGTTGTTGGGACAACTTTCAAAGTAAAATCAGCAAAGAAAGGCGGAGAAGACTTGGAAAGTTGGCTAATAAACAGACTTGACCCTCGTATCGATTTTAGAACACATGAATTTGAATATGAAGATGGGAAAAACATTTCATTGTTTTGTATTCCAAGTGCAGAAAATCGACCAGTTGACTTTTTGCATGTGCCATATATTAGAGTTTCAAGTTACACTAGAAAGTTAGGAGATTTTCCCGAAAAAGAGGGCAAGATTTGGAGGAAAGCTCCCGTGAAACCACTTGAGAATGTAATTGCAAAGCACAACGTTAGCTTGTCAGAAATAATAAGTTTACTCAATACTCAAACTTATTTTGAACTATTGAAATTGCCTTATCCAAATACTCAAGAGGGAGTAATTGAAAAATTTATTTCAGAAAAGTTTATCAAGAGAAACAAAGATTTATATGATATAACTAGACTTGGCGCATTATTACTTGCAAAGAACCTTGAAGAGTTTGATGAAATAGGTAGAAAAGCCGTTAGGGTTATTGTTTATAAAGGGAAAAACAAAGTTGAAACGGTAAGAGAACAAATCGGTAAAAGAGGTTATGCAGTTGGTTTTGATGGATTAATAGAATGGATAAATAGCCAGTTACCCGCGAACGAAGAAATTGGAAGAGCATTTAGGAAAGAAACTAGAATGTACCCTGAAATTGCAATAAGAGAATTAGTCGCCAATGCTCTTATTCATCAAGATTTTAATGAAAAAGGTTTTCCAATGATTGAAATATTTTTGGATAGAATTGAAATCTCAAATCCAGGTCTTCCTCTAATTACTCCACAGCGTTTCATCGATGAATATATTTCAAGAAATGAAAAGCTAGCGGATGTTTTAAGAAGATTTGGAATGTGTGAAGAAAAAGGAAGTGGAATTGATAAAGTGATTTATTATAATGAAATTTATCAGCTTCCAGCAGTTGACTTTATTGTTTCAGAAAAGAGAACACGAGTTACAATGTTTAGTTATAAAGAACTTAATAATTTAGATAAGAAAGACAAAATTAGAGCTTGTTATCAGCATGCTTGTTTGCGTTATGTTTCAAATGATATAATGACAAATCAAAGTTTAAGAGAACGTTTTCAGATTGAAGAACAAAACTCTGCTATTGCTTCAAGGATAATCAAAGACACTCTTAACGATGGCTTAATAAAAGATGATGACCCATCAAGTAATTCAAGAAAATATAAAAAATATATTCCGTTTTGGGCTTAAATTTTACAAAACACTATTTACTTTTAATTATTAATTCTTTATAGTTGAATAAAAACTTATGGCAAAAAACAAATTCAGTAAAGGCTTCAAAGCAAAGTTAGACAAAGAAAAATGGAATGATTTATGTCCGCCTATGGAATATAGAGTTATTACTGGAACCGAGGCATATACGTTGGGTATTGTTCCATCAGGTATGACTGGGATAAATTCAGTGGCTATTGGGGCATCGGGGAGTACCGATAGTACAATTATGTATTTTGCAAACTATTTTAGAATAGATGGGACAGAAATAGACCAAGAACCATATTTTGAATTGTATGAAAGCGGTTCAACACAATCGTCATTATATGGAATATTTCATCATGCTGACTTTAGCGGAAGAACAGAAACACTAAGTGCTTTAGAGCTTACCAAAATCTCTGCAAGTGGTTCAACAGCAGACATTCAATTTACCGCTAAACCTGACTCCAATTCGGGTACTTTAGACGACTTGAGAGCGCAAGGAAAAATATTAGGTTTTGAATACACTTGGGATTTAGGAATTAAGAAAAACGAAACAAAATAACAAAGTCTATAATAGCCGAAAAATCATAACATACTCAAAGAGGAAATGTTAAAGAATTGCGGAATTTTTCCAATAAGCTTTTAACTTTTCTGCGTACTCTTTAGGTGTAATTTTTATATAACTTAAAAATTGCGCTTCGGTTTTATGACCAGTAATTTTCATAATAGTAAGTGTGTCAATTTTACCATATAAATTGGTTGCAAATGAGCGTCTGCAAATATGAGAAGTTACAAGTTCGTGTTTTGGAAATTTGCCAACTTGTTTTCTATGTATTTTTTCTTTTTTACCGTTTTTCTTAATTATAATTTCTGAAATTTTTGCGCCCTCAACAATCTCTTTAAATCCAACTTCCTCACAAATAATTTTGATGTAATCATTAAATTTTTGGTCGCTTATTTTTCTAGGGAAACTTCCATTTCTTTTTTCTAAAATTGCTTTTACTTGATTGTGAATTGGAATAATAACCGGAAAGTCTGTTTTGACTGTCTGCTTTTCAATAAAACCATCTACAATATTCTTTTTGGTTAGTTTTAGGAAGTCGGAAATTCTAAATCCAGTTCGTAAACCAATAATAAACCAATCCCTAGCATTGTCTAAATAGTCTTGCTCGAAATCTTTATTGTATATGGCGTTTATTTCATCTTCTTTGAGGTAAATGTCATTTGTTTTATTGGTTGGTGAGTAAAATTCGGAAAGTTTGAATTCTTTAGAAATTGTATATCCTTTCTTGTCTGCATTGTTGCAAAACAATTTAATATCGTCAATATAACCACCAATCGTATTAGGGTTTAGTTTTTGTTCTTTCTCTAAAAACTCAACAAATTTTGTGTGAAATGAGAGGGTAACATCGGTTAGTTTGATTTTGCTTCTTGTGTGGTTTTCAAAGGCTATAATTTTATTGAGTGTAGTATTGTAGTGTTGTATCGTTCTTGGCTTAATGGGTGTGTTGTTTCGTGATTTTTTGGTTTTAGATTCCTCTATGAAAGAGTCGATATAGTTAGTTAAAAAAATACTTGCATTTACTTCTTCATTATCAGTTACTCGGTTAAAAAAAATATTTATTTTCTCTTTTAACCAATTTGTATTTATTGTTTCGGATTTAAGAGTTGCATCGCCAAATTCTTTTCGGATATAAGTATTAAGTTCCTTTAGCTTGTTATTGATTTCTTTATAATTGACATCAATAGTCGCTAAAACTTCTTGTTTCGATTCACTCCATCTTTTATTTGGAATTTGTATTCCTGTAGAACATTCAATATCGAATAAATTACTATGTTTAAATCTATAAAAAATAGTGTTCCAGTCGTTACTGGTTTTAATTCTGAATTTGCCCGTAGCCATGTTTTTTTTGATTTCTTACAAATATAAAATATTTTTCATTCCCCGTATATTCCCCGAAATTTATTAATTGAAGTTAATTTTGGTAAATTCACAGAAGTTAAAATAACACAAAAAACTCTGTTAAGTCCTTTAAAATAAGGAATTATTAATTTTCATTAATTTTGGTTAATTATAAGTGTGATTTCTATTACCCGCACATCAAGCTCAAACAAATGTTTGAGCTTTTTTTATAAATTAGAGCGTGTAGGTTCTCCCGAAACTTCGGGACTATTACCCGCACATCAAGCTCAAACATTTGTTTGAGCTTTTTTTATAAATTAGAGCGTGTTGTCTCGTACTAAAAAAGTTTACAGTTTAATTGATGCTATCAAACTATCTGTTGTATTTATTGCTTAACAGCGCTTAAAGCATAATAAAAATGCGTTACAATGGTCTGTTTCTATTTTTTCTCTCTTGTGTGAGTAAAGTGATTTCACGTGAAAAATCGTCAAGTAACTTTGTGTTTTGATTTATATAGCGCACTATTTCGTGTAGTTCCTCTTCTGTATTTGTCTCGCCCTCAATTAACTGAGAAAGGCCTAAGATGTTGACAATTGGCTGTCTTAACCGATGAGAAATTGAAAAAAGAATATCTTCTAAATCAGCTACGTGCTGTTTAAGCTCAAGCGTGTGAATTTCGTCTTTCTGTAGTATCTCTTTTGTTTTGTCGATTACTTTTAACTCCAGCGCTTCATTGAGAAGTAAAAGCTCTTTTTCGTATCGTTTTCTAGTGTCTAAACTATTTAAAATTTGAGTGTAAATAGACAATACATCATACTCTTTTTGAGTGATGTTACTATAAAGATTTACATAATCAAAACCAACAAATCCAATGCAATCGGAATTATTAAAAATGGGCACGGTAATTATACTTTTGATGTTTTGTGGCGCCAATATTTTTTTTAACTCATCCTCGTCGTCTAATATTTGCACATTATCGCAAACAAAGGCCTTACCCGATTTGTGAGTATTTACCCAATCATGTATATATTCACAAGGGACTTCTTGCAGATTGTTAATTTCTGAACTAATCCCATCATTACACCATTCATACGTATTGCTTGTGGTTTGATTGTGCCAATCATAGTCAAAAATATACGCTCGGTCTGCCTGCACATATCTTCCCATTAACTTCAGGGATTCGTTGATTTTAATTTCGTCATCTGTTTCAGACTTCCCTAAGTACAAAGTTGAAATTTGTAGTAATAACTCATAAATACTATTTATAGCCTCGAGCTTATTGGTTCTTTCTACTCTTTTCTTTTGCCAATCAAATTGTGCTAATCCATTTTGGATAGCCGCATGCAATACCGTAGGGCTTGACTGATGACTTAAATAGCCAATGCTATTTATTCCCATGGTGAGGTCAACTATCTCGGGAGTTACATCCTGATCCAATAAATAAAGTACGGGGAATTGCTCCAATTTAGTGAGTTGAGCCAGCTCCAGTGAATCCTGATGAACTTTTGAGATGGACACCAACAAAACATCCGCATTACCATTTACTTGGAACAACGATTCAATTGTATTCAGTTGGGTGATGCGATACCCCATTTTTTCGAGTTCTGCTAGGTTTGGTTTAGTTGAGACAGATCCAAGTTCAATACATAATAGACTTAATTTTTTCATAGTCATTAAATGGTATTAAATAATTACAATTGAATACTACTCAAATATATCTCTTTACTTGCAATGAACAAAACAGCTCTGAAAAGAAAAATTCAAAAATCGTCAATCCCATCCGTGAATCTGCGGCAAAAATCTTGCTTCATAGCTCCTCCTTGCAAAGACGTGCTTAGTATACTTGATAAATCTTAAATCAACAATCTTAAATCAACACTCGAGAGCTTTGCTCGAACTGGCGAAGCAATCTTAAATCAAAAAGCCCCTTCGTTTCCGAAAGGGCTTTTGACTTATTGTGTTAACTCGAAATTTATCGTTTAATCATTCGAAGTGTTTTCGCGTTTTCTCCTTGTGTTACAATTACATTGTATACACCAGCTGGATAAGCAGATCCAAGGTCTTCTGAGATGTAGTCGATCGTGTTAATTGAGCGTGTCTCAATTAATTTTCCTAGCATATCATACACTCTTACATCTACTGCTCCTTCTGTTGAAGTAGCTACATTCAATTTGAATTCAGTTGAATACGGGTTTGGATAAGCCTCAACTGTAAACTCATTGGCTGCAACTTCATTCACTCTGGTTGAAGCGGTTGGCGCTGTAATTTCACAAGCATCTCCAAATGGAGACCATGTTCCTGCTGTCATTACGGCAACTCTTACCGCATATTGTGCCCCTGAAGTAAATCCTGGAACATTTACACGGAATGAGAACCAATGTTTGTTGGTATCAAAAGTAACCGACGATTGGTCAGACACTTTAGTCACTTGGAAACGATACTGTGTAATCGAATTCAATGGTGAGGTTCTAACTAAGCTGTAATCTGTTGCGATAACTCCACCACAGTCAACCAAAGTTGGAACTGCAGGTGAGTATACCATACAAGCTGAACCATATCCTGAATAACCTGCTGTTGTTTTTACCGCTACTTCAACCATATAGGTAGAACCATAGTTGAAACGGCTTAACATTGGCAAAGTAAACCAGTGGTATGAACGATCTTTCACTTGAACTAAATTATCACCTGTAGCTCCTGGCGTGATGTCAGTTACTCTAAAACGATACCCGGTAGCTCCACTAACTGGTGTAGTAGCGATTACCGAACCAATACTAGCCAAGGTAGCACCACACTGTGAAGGGTTAACTTGTAACGCTCCTGTTGGTGATAAGATAGCTGGTGAAGAAACATCACAAGCAGATCCGTAGTAACCCAACCAAATACCCGCTCTCTGTAATTCAACAGAAATAGTATAGGTAGTAGCATACTGGTAATCAGCAAGCATATTCAAGGCAAACCAGTGGAAACTTCTGTTGATTATCTGCGTAGCACCAGTCGTATTGTTTACCACTTTAAAGCGGTATCCACTAGCGGTATTGTTGATGTTTGCATAAATCAATGAACCCATAGTAGGCAAAGTAGCTCCACAAGACACAGACTGTAAAGCAGTAGTCAATTGGAAGCCTTCGTCTAGTTGGCCGTCACAGTTGTCGTCAACTCCGTTGTATAATACTTCAACATGACCTGGATTAACTGCCGCAATTGCATCATCACAATCTAAGCCTAAGCTAGCAACTGAATAACCAGAAGGCGATGATGCGCCATAGCATACTGTTTCTGAAGAAGCGTTTGGTGAATATCCATCGGCATCAGCATCAACATAAAAAGCACCCGATCTCCAAACTAATCCATTGGTATCATCGCAGTCAGCACCAAGTGTAGACGCGATGTAGTATGGAGCCAAATCAGCTCCATAACACAAGGTTGTTACAGACGATTCTGGCGAAAGATCTAAATGATAGCCATCGTTGTCAAAATCAACATAGAAAGAACCACTTTGCCAAACTAAATTATCGTTGTCATCGCAGTCAGTACTGTTGGTTACATATCCTGTAGGAGGTGTAACTGCAGAAATTGTAGCTGCTGCATTTCCAAATCCATCTCCGTCATTGTCTTGGTAATATGTGAAGATATCATTACTAAAATAGATGTTATCTAAGTAAATCTGTGTCGTGTTTGGCGCTACGTTTTGCTCAATCTTGAATCCGTAAATATCATTCAATGCTCCTGGATAAGAAGTCAACGGAATGCTTAATGAATTCCAACCGGCTACTAATGGACCTGTATTATAATTTCTATCACCAGGTGCCAAAAGGAATACAAATAAATTAGACAATGGTGCATTACAATACACATCTAAATGCAAATGCGTCATGCCTGTTACATTTAAACGTCGCTCGGTTTGATCTACCAAACCAATAAAGCCAAGGTTATTTACTTGAATACAGGTATTGGTACCATTGGCAAAATTGAAGTTGGCCGTTGTACCTGCTGTCCAGTTAGAACGCACTAAGTTATAAGCAGGACTATTGGCATACACCTGGGCAGGTGTTCCAGTATATACTGACATTACTCTTGCCGCCTCTCTTGCTGGAGGAATTGGAGAAGCACCAGGTATAGCAAACGCAACATTTAATGTAGCCGTTGTGCTTCTTGGTCCATAGACGCCATCAGTAGCAACTGTAGCAGTAATTATTGTTGAACCTCCTCCAACAATAGTAACGGTGTTGCCACTAATTGTAGCTACAGCCGTATTGCTACTTGTATAGGAGAAAGTTCCAGAGCTATTTGTTGTTGGATTTGTCAACACAAATGGGGCATCACCCATAGTAACTCCACTAGGTACAGTTAATGCCCCGATTGTAGGCGGTTGCAAAGTAGCTGTTCTATAGAAGTAAATGTTATCTAAATACACTTGTTTTACTGGCAATGATGCACCTGTTGGGTTGTTTAAATCAAAAAAGCTCACGTTTGTCAGATTTAACCCTACAAATTCTGAAAGCGCAATGTCTACGCTTACCCAACCGTTTACTGGCGTACTTGTTACACGTCGGTTTCCATTTAATTCAAACCACAATGGATTTTGATTCAGTGAAAACACATCAATGTGTAGGTGAGTCATTTCAGAAACGTTGGTTGCGGCAAATGCCAAACGTGACAAGGTAAAGCCGTTAAAAAATCTAGCCGTATCTCCCGACAATGAAACATCGCTTCCTGCGGCACCCCAGTTAGGGCTAGAAGAAGGTGTATATGCTCCACTATATAGCGAAATTACATCCCAGGCATTTCTTGTAGGAGGCGTAGGTGCAGCAGGTGGAGTAACATTTAGTGTAGCTGTTGCCACACCTGTTCCGTAACTTCCATCAGCCGCTTGTGTAGCGGTAATAGTTGTTGATCCAGCGCCAACTACGGTAACTGTAGTTCCACTTACTGTAGCCACTGCTGTGTTACTACTTGTAAAGGTGAAAGCACCTGCACTATTTGAGGTTGGTGCGGTTAATTCAAATGGGGCAGCACCAATTAACTGAGCTGCTACTGTAAATGACCCTAATGTTGGCGGTTGTGTAGTAGCATCTCTCCAAAAGTAAATGTTGTCTACTGATAATGTCTGGCCTGCAGCAGAAGGTGCGTCATATTTTAACTGACGGATTTTGGTGAAATCCAAACCTGTAAATGTAGAAGCAGTTAAATCAATATCAAAACTATTCCAAACCCCTGCGGTTAAGGGCAAAGTAATTGGTTTTTCAACAGCGCCACCGGTTACTTTAATTAAAGACAAACGGATTGATGTTAAGGTTGGAGAAAACAAATCAATATGTAATTTGTTTAATGCTAAAACATTTACATCGGCAGCCGTTTCGGTTCCTTGGTAGTTTAAGTTTGGATAACGCAATACCTCATTCCCTTCGTAAGAAGCGGTTGAAAATGCACCAAATCCAGACTGTCCCCAGTTTGGGTTAAAGTTGGTTCCCGATAAATTGGTATACGATCCGCTGTATAAAGAAATCACATCCCACGTGTTTCTTGCTGGCGGAGTTGGTGCCGCAGTAGGCGTTACATCAAGTGTAGCAGTGGCAATTCCTACTCCGTATCCGCTATCGGCAGCTTGTGTTGCTGTAATTACAGCCGAACCTGCTCCAACTACAGTAACTGTGGTTCCACTAACTGTGGCTACAGCTGTGTTATTACTACTAAAAGTAAAGGCACCATTACTATTTGATGTTGGTGCTGTTAATGTAAATGGCGCAGCTCCGATTAACTGTGGCGCAACGGTAAATGCACCTAAAGTTGGCGGAAGCGTAGTGGCATTTCTCCAGAAATAAATGTTGTCAACCACAAGGGTTTGTCCTGCAGCTGATGGTTGGTCGTATTTTAATTGACGGATTTTGGTAAAATCCAAGCCCGTAAACGTAGCCGAAGTCAAATCAATATCAAAACTGTTCCAAACGCCTGCAGTTAAAGGCAAAGTGATTGATTTTTCGACAGCGCCTCCAGTTGTTTTAATTAACGACAAACGAATTGACGTTAAGGTTGGCGAGTAAATATCAATGTGCATTTTGGTCATTGCAATAGCATTAACATCAGCAGCTGTTTCAGTACCTTGGTAATTCAAGTTCGGGTACTGCAATACCGCATCGCCTTCAAAAGTAGTAGCCGAAAATGCGCCAAATCCTGATTGCCCCCAGTTCGGGTTAAAATTTGTATTGGCTAGATTCGTGTAGGCTCCGCTGTACAAGGAAATTACATCCCAGGTATTTCGAGCGGGAGGAACCGGAGCTGCATTGGGTGTAACGTTAAAAACAGCAATTGCCGACCCAGTGCCATAAGGCCCATCAGCAGCTTGAGTAGCAGTAATGTTTGATGAACCAGGACCAACAATGGTTAATGTAGTACCACTAATGGTTGCCACAGCAGTATTGCTACTGGTAAACGTAAATGCACCAGCACTGTTTGATGTGGGTGCAGTTAAGGTTATTGGCGCCGCGCCTATTAATTGTGAAGGCACTGTAAAACTTCCTAATGTAGGTGGCTGAGTAGTGGCCGGCCTGTAAAAGTACACATTATCAATGTACAAAGTAGCATTTTGACCAAAAGTTACAGGCACAATATATTTTAAGCTAGTTAAAATATTACCGGTGTCATAGGTACTCAACGCTAAATCAACACTAATCCATTGGTCTCTAGTAGATGCAGATGGAACAACAGCTCCGGTTACAGCTAGCTCTCTTGCTGCTCCAGTTGATGATTCCAATTTAATAGCCATCGAACTGAAGTTTGGAGAGTAGACATCAAAGTGTAAATGGGTCATTTGAAACACATTTAAACTTCCTGCAGCGTTTACTTGCATTCCAGAATAACTGTGTCCGGTGTAGTATTTGGCTGGTGTTCCTCCTGGGGGAGTATAATCAGCATTGATGGTGCTTCCACCAAAATTTAAAAAAGCAACACCCGCTTCGTTGGTATACGAATCGCTGTATACCGATTTCACATCCCAAGCATTTCTACTAGGCGGATCTGATGGCGATGCAGCAGGCTGTGCATATCCCAATGAAATAGTCATCAGGAAAAAACATAAAAGAATTTGTTTCATCATAGTTTGGTTTTTAATTGGTTACATAATTAGTTTCTCAAATATAATTCAAGGTGTAGCGTTAAAAATTTCCACACAGCTATAAATAAACTATACAAAAAAACAGAAGCTATAATTGGTCTTGAAAATTAAAACGTACGCAAACGATATAGTTTAAATAATGCCTCAAACAAGCAATAGCGGCCTTCTAAGCGTTTAACCCAAAAACTAAATGTTGTACTAATGTTGTGTTATTTGGCTAATAAATAGCAGCAATAGCAAAAAGTAATCGTGTAAAAATTTAGCAACTATTACTAGAAAAGGCGTTTTAGCAATACAAAGACGCTTGGCTACCTAATTAATAATTGATCGTTGGTATAAAAAAAACAAACACCTTTGGCATTGTCTTATAGTTATAAAAAACATACCAGTTCAATACACTTATTCCAAAAAAAGGGTGGGCTATTTTCGCTCTAAAGCAGCCAATCGCTCCAAAATTACCGCATTCATTTTTCTCAATTCGGCATTAGATTGCTGAAGTGCTTCAATTTGTTGTTGTTGCTCTTGTATTGCTTTTACAGAAATGGAAATAAAATCATTGTAGCGCACACCCAATTTGCCAGAATCATCTTTAGAAATTACACCATTATTCGAATGGCCCGCTTTGTCAAAGGCAGCTTGTAGCTCTTGTGCTATAAATCCATATTCGGTTTTGGACTGCGTGTCATTGTTTCTCAAATATGAAACGGGACGAAGTGTTTGTAAGAATTGCAGCCCCAATTCGGAGTCTTTGATGTTGTTTTTAAATCGCTGATCTGAGCTCAAGGTCCATGCAACTTGACATCGGGCCAAGCTAATGGCGCTATTGCCTAGTTGTATTTGGTTGTTGGATGTAATTCCAGGAACTTGGGCTTGGTATCCAATGGCAATATTGTTTTCGCCGGTAGTGATGGTACTTCCAGCTTGATAACCTAAGGCTGTATTATATAGACCTCGAGCTGCACCTGAACCGCTTATAGCATTCAGCGCTTGATAGCCAACTGCAGTACAATAACTCACATCTCCCGTGGTGAGGCCCATTGCTTCACCGCCAACAACTGTGTTGTATTGAGATGCAGCATTGTTGATTCCTTTTAATGCATTGGCCCCAACCGCCGTATTATACACCGCCGAGCCCGCACAATCGCGAAGTGCATTTTGACCTACAGCTACATTGTTTGCTCCCGTACTCACTGATAAGGCGTTGTTTCCAAAAGCAGTACTAGTGGTTGCTGCACCGCTTGCTAAGGCACCTACTCCAAAAGCAGTACTGGTTGCACCAATATAACCAGATAATATATTTCCTCTTTTAAACGAGACATCCACCGCATCGGTAGTGCCAATAAAATTTGTACCGGCAGTTAATCCTGCATTTCCCGTTGTTAACCAACCGCTTGTAGCGCCCGTAGCAAAACGCACCCAACTCGTGCCGTTCCAAAAATAAAAACCAGGCGTAGCGCCTCCCACGGTACTGGTGTTGTAAATCATTTCAGAAATTGTAGGTGCAACTAAAGGCAGTGCATTCGCTGGACCAATCGTTAAGGGCACTCTTGGAATTAGCAGCCCGTTGTTTGTAGAAACTACATCTAACATTCCTTGTGGTGTGGTTGTGCCAATACCTATTTGTGCAAAACTAATGGCCGATAGACCTAAAAAAATAACGGTATAGTAAAATGATTTCATACAACTTGTTTTTAAATGCACAACTTGTGCATTGAATTTGCTTAAATAAAATCTAAAAATAACGCAGAAGCAGTTAAAAAAAATACGCTACACATATATAATAACTATACAAGTAAAAAAAAGTGCTGCAGATAAATTCGATGCCCAAGCCAACGCATTCGTTGTGGAATTAGAGTTTCACTTTATAGGTTAATCAAGAAAAAAACCAATAAAATCAGCAGTTGCCATAAACTTTGGTTCGTTCATGAAAATCAAGCAACTGAGAACGATTAGCCATTCAAAGCAGAATTTGATTCAAAACGAGTTGTAAAAAATAATTCCATTGGGTAGAATTGGCAAATTACAGTAGCAATTAAACTTGACTACTATCAGATAAAACATGATATTTGAAATTATTCTTTGAAACTTCAATTAGGCAGAATAACATCTACGAATTATCCAAACGAATTAAATTGAAGGCAATTTCAATAAATAAAACAGCTTCAAGCCCTATTTTCAAAACCCTACATTATGAATAAATCACTTTTACTAGTTCTTGCGGTGTGCTGTAGTACAAATTGGCTACAAGCCCAACTATATGTGAGCAGCAACAGTTATGTATTTGTGAAAAATGAAGTATTTTTTGTCACACAAGATATTGATCTTCAAAACAATGGGTTTTTGTATCTACGAAATGAAGCCCAACTAATTCAAGGTACAACTGGATCATCAACCAATAAAGGATTGGGAAAATTATCCGTTTTTCAAGAAGGAACCTCCGATAATTTTGATTACAATTATTGGTGTTCGCCTGTGGGTAACGCCTCAGCGGCCGTAGGCAATGAAAATTTTGGTATTACCCAATTTCATGTACCCACTTCAACTACTGCCAGCAATGCGGCCAACATTGTAACCAGCTACGATGGTGCTTCGAGCGCGGCCAGTTTGTCGATTGCCAGTTATTGGATTTGGCGCTTTTTATCGGGTGTAAATTATTCAGAATGGGTGCAAACCGCAGCAGCATCAACAATAGCCGCCGGACAAGGGTTTACCATGAAAGGCACTGCTGGAACAGACCCAATTACGGTGGGCGAGGCCACAGCCAATAATCCTGGCGGGGCGCAACGCTACGACTTTCGGGGCAAAGCCAATGACGGGACAATCACTGTTGGTGTGGGCTTAGATAAACTTAGCCTAACCGGAAATCCCTACCCTTCTGCTTTACACGTCAATGCATTTTTGTTGGATCCTTCCAACACCGACTGCACGGGAATTGCCTATTATTGGGAACAAGACAAAACGGTAAATTCCCACGTATTAACTAGCTATCAAGGAGGTTACGGCACCTTCTCGCCTATTGGTACTGGACCTACAACCTATGGCGTATATGTGCCCGCAACGTTTAATTCCTATAACAATGATGGTACTCTAAATGTAGTGGGTGCCTCATCTGGTTTGAACATTCAGCGCAAGTACGCACCCATCGGACAAGGCTTTATGATAAAAGGAAAAGCAACCGGAGCACCAGTTTCAGTGAGCTTAAAAAACACACACCGAAGCTATTACAAAGAGGCTGATGTATATTCTCAGTTTGAGCGAGGATTTAACAATGAGAAACAACTCAAAAGTGAAAATAACGCTGGCGATCAATTGCCGGAAATTCGCTTAAATACCATGATGAATAACCAGTTCACCAAACAGCTCGCTTTGGTTTTCTTACCCTCTGCAACCGATGGCGTAGATCGTGGAATAGACGCATTATCGCCGGCTGACGAAACGCTTCCTTATGATGTCTACTTTGTATTAGACAACGATAAATATGTAATTCAAGGCACAAATTTTGACCCAAACAAACGAATTCCACTTGGAATTAAAACCAACAATTCAACTGGCTTTTCTTTTGATGCCAGTTTAGTTTCTCATTTTGATGCTGCTCAACCCATCTTCCTCTATGATGCCGCCGATGCCAGTTACCATAACATTAAAAACAGTCCGTATACCGTAAATGTTCCAGCAGGCACCTACAACAACCGCTTTGAATTAACCTTTATGAGTAATTTAGGAAGCAATCCTGTAAATTCCACAACCAACATCGTGATTTCACATCAAATGGGTACACACACACTTGAAGTAGCCAATCCAAGTGCAGTAGCCTTAGCGTCGATTTGCTTGTATGACCTTTCAGGCAAACAATTGCTGTACCAGAAGCAAATGGGTAACGCGCAGAGTTATCAATTTTCTACTGCAAACTTGGCACAAGGTGTGTACATCGCAAAACTCATCACGAGCGAAAATGAACAAGTTGTTCAAAAAATAATTGTGGAATAAAAACGTCTTCTTTTGCGCTTATTTCATTCAAGTGAGGCTGTAATACTGGCCGTAAATGTGTACGTTTATTTTACAGAGTCCATCCACGCATTCATTTTGTTTTCTAGCAAGGCCAAAGGCATTACACCTGATTCCAATACTTTTTCGTGAAATTTTTTGATGTCAAATTTAGTTCCAAGTTGTGTTTCAGCTTTGTGGCGCAGTTCCAGAATTTTCAGTTGGCCAATTTTGTACGAAAGAGCCTGGCCTGGAATGGCCATATACCGTTCTATTTCGGCGGTTATGCTGGCCTCACCACCGGCTTCGTTGTTCATCGAATAGACAATCGCTTCTTCACGCGTCCAATCTTTGCAGTGTATTCCGGTATCCACAACTAAGCGAATGGCACGGTGCATCTCGTCGTTGAGCATCCCCAAATATTGGTATGGATCTTGGTACAAACCCAATTCTTTTCCTAAACTTTCGGTATACAAGGCCCAGCCTTCGCCATAAGCGCCAAACCAATTGAACTTTCTAAAGTCGGGTAAGGTGGTGCTTTCTTGCTGCAAAGACACCTGAAAATGATGTCCTGGAATGGCCTCGTGCAAAAACAAATCTTCATCTTCGAGCACGTTGTAAGCTTTGGCATCGGGTATGGGTACATAAAAAATGCCAGGGCGTGTGCCATCAGCAGATCCTTGTACATATTCGGCACTCGCGCTGTTTTCACGAAAAGCTTCGGTGCGGCGAATTTCAAATTTGGTTTTGGGTTGCAACGAAAAAAGTCTGTCTACATTGGGTTTTATTTTTTGGTAAATGCGGTCAAAATTGGCCAACACCTGTTCGGGGGTAGTAAAGGGTTTGAGTTTAGAACTTGTTCGTACTTCATTCATAAACTCCTTTAAGCTTCCGGTGAAGCCAACTTGTTTTTTTACCACTTCCATTTCGGCTTGCAAACGGGCCACTTCTTTAAGCCCCAATTGGTGAATGGTTTCTGGGTCTAAAGTCGTGGTGGTCCACTGTTTGGCATAAGCGGCGTATAGTTTTTTGCCAAAGGGCAAAGCACCAATGCCACTTGTGTTTCGGCAAGCAGGTAAATAGTCGTTCTGTAAAAAGTTGACCATTTTTTGAAATTGCGGAACCAATTTTTGACTAATTACTTGGGCATAGGCAGAAGCCAATTGGTGTTGCTTGACGGCAGGAATGGTTTTGGGCATTAATTTAATAGCCGAATAATATAAATTATCCGTCGGATTGGCCGTAATTAAATCTTGAAATTGCGGAATGACTTTCAGGGTTAAAGCTTTGGGTAAAACTACATTTTGTGCCATTCCTTTTTTCATATACACCATCGCCGAGTCAATCCAAACCGCATATTTTTCCATACGCACCAAAAAATTACGGTAGTCTTTTTCAGTCGCAAAGGGTTGCGCACTTGTTCCGCCGGCAAATTGCCCCATGGTAAGGTGTGTACCGTTAAACTGCTGTATCGGAATTAAATTGGTTGGTTGCTCCAATACTTCTTTCCCAACAGCCACTTCCCATTTGATGATTTCATAGCTATTTTGTTCTTCTTCCGTAAGGGATTTAAGGTCAAATTGCGCCAAGTTTTTTTCGTAGTTGGTATAAAATTCGCCCAGCTTTTTGCGGTAGCTTTCGGTCATTTCAAAAACCAATTGGTCGTTGTATTGATTTTGACCATATTGAGTGGCTTCTAGCGGAAACAGCGCGTTTTTGTCGTCAAAATACTGTTTGGTAAAAACAGAAAATTCAACTGGTGATTTTGAGCTACATGCGGCCAAACATAGCGCTACAAAAAGTGCAAATACGGTGAGTTTTAGTAATTTCATAGTGGTTTAATTATCCGTGGTATACGCGCGAAAATACAATTTTTTCGTTCTTTATTTCCAGTACTTCTGCTACTTTCAAATCGGGCTCTCCGTCTACTTGACGCAGGTATTCCATAAACACCCGATCTTGATTGGCAGTTATGGTTAAGGGTTTGTAATGCAAGGTTGGCAACCGATTAAACGCATCTGCCCACCAAGCACGTAAGGTTTCTTTTCCATTTATAAGCCCTTTGGTTTCGGGTTGGCGCTGGGCCAATTTGGGACTAAAATGTTCGGCATGGTCATCATACAACTCAAGCAAGTTTTCAAGCTGCTTTTCATTAAAAGCGGTCAACCAATTGTATGCAATTTGTTCAGGAGTAATCATAGGCTTATGAAAAAAATTCCCACTTTACAGCAGGAATTTGGGTTACATATTTTTTAAATTAATGATTTCTTGTTCGGTCAAAAATCGCCAATTGCCTCGTGGCAAATTCTTTTTGGTGAGTCCGGCAAACGAAACCCGATCAATTTTTAGTACATTATAATCAAAGTTTTCAAAAATGGAGCGTACTACTTTTACATTGGAAGTGCGCAATTTGAGACCAATTTCGGTCTTGGGTTCTTTTTCGATGTAGCTAATTTCCTCTACAAATAAACGATGCCCATCGAGAGCAACACCTGACGATATGCTTTCGAGATCTTCAAATTTCAAATTTTTATCCAAGGAAACTTGGTAAATCTTAGACGATTTTTGGTTGGGCAAACTAAATTTACGAATCATATCGGTGTCGTTGGTAAACAACAACAAGCCGGTAGTATTTTTATCCATACGCCCTACCGCGGCAATTTTTGCGGTTGTGGCCCCGCGTAATAATTCCAACACATTCCGGTTTTCTTGGCCTTCGTCGAGGGCTGTGGTAAAGTTTTTGGGTTTATTAAGTAGAATGTATTCTTTGCGTTCGGGCGTGAGTTCTACACCATCAAAATTAACGACATCACCCGGTTTTACGAGAAAACCCATTTCGGTTACTGGCACTCCGTTCACCTTTACATTACCCGATTGAATATAAATATCTGCATCTCGGCGTGAGCAAACACCCGAATTTGAGATGTATTTATTTAAACGCATTTCGTCTGGACTTTTGGCGCGTTTGGGCGCCTGATTGGGTTTGCGTTCGGGTTTGGCGGCAGCAACTGAGGCTACAGCTGGCTTAGGTTTTTTGGGGCCTTGGGCTCTTTTGGCCATCGCAGGCTTGGGTTTACTGGAACCAGGTCTAGCGCTTCCGCTGCGGGAAGTATTGCGTTTTGATGGGCCGTCCTTTTTATTCATGGGTATTGGGCGTATTTAGGTAATTTGACGGCAAAGATAGGGTTTTCTTTTGGGTTGTAGATTCTTGTTTATAGGTAGTAGGTTGTAGGAATTAGACGGTAGGTTCTGAAGTATACTAAGAACTTTTGATAGTTATGCCTTATGCGTTTATTCCTGATCCAGACTTTATGACTTTAGACTTTATGACTTTTGAACTCCCCTCTTGAGAGGGGCTGGGGGTGTGTGTTTTTTAGTTGTGGTTTATCTTTATAGAAGATTTAAAGATTGAAAAATTTAAAGATTGAAAGATTTCGTGTTGTAGATGCAGTTTGATTCCGAAGCGTCGGGATTGGAATTTTTAGATTGGAATTTCTTAGCAACGTCTCTCATCTAACCTCTTTTGGTCTATCATCTAAAAAAACATTCGTGTATTCGTGGCAAAAACCAATTCATCAAATTAACCGCTGCAGCCATACAAGTCCTTTGCTCAAAACCGAAGGATTAATAAGTACAATGCAAAATACACCCGACACAATGAGGAATTTTAGTAGGTTATGCAACAACAAGAAATCGCGTTTGGTTTGTGCAGTATTGAGTTTTTGCAAAAAGTATAACATAACCATAAACCCAAAGTAAAAATAGGCATCCATGTAACCTACGTCATAGACAGAAATCAAGAAATAAACCGGAACAATCGTAAGTAAAAGCAAGCACGTAATTACTGCTTTTGAGGTTTGGGCACCATAAGTAATGGCAATCGTGTGGTAATCGTTGGCCAAGTCGCCTTTGATGTTTTCCAGGTCTTTCACCAATTCGCGCACCAACAAAATCAGGTACAAGAACAAGGCGTGAAAAATGATCACTTCATATAAATTCTTGTAATACAAAAACACGGCAAAAAATGGCAATACAGCCAACAAGGCTGCCATGAAATTTCCTAAAATGGCGTAGCGTTTAATTTTATGCGAATAAAACCAGATAGCAAAAATGTATACCGAAAAATAAAGCACAGCTCGGTATGAAACAAAAAAAGCTAGGAGCGCCACCAAAAAATTCAAGCCAAAGTATACTAGCAATTTGGTTTGCTGACTCACCAGGCGATCAATGTAGGATTTGGTGGGACGGTTAATGAGGTCTTTTTTGCTGTCGTAAAAATTATTGATAATGTAGCCCGAAGCCACAGTGAGACTCGATGCCAAAATGAGAACAAATAAGTGTAAATCGAGCACTACAGCAAGCGGTGCTTTTTCTGGAGCCAAGATAAAAATGGCCGATAAATATTGGGCTAAGACTAGAATAGGAATGTTGTAGCCGCGCACCACCGAAAACAAACTGATGCTTTTTTTGATAAGCAACTTCTGTTTTTTGCTTAACATAAACAAAAAATTAGAATTGGTAAACCACCTCTAATTTGTAGTCTTTGAGTGCAAGTTTGGCTTTTTCTAAATCTTCAGTGAAGCCCAAAATGTAGCCACCACCACCCGATCCGCAAAGTTTCAAGTAGTAATCATTGGTGTCAAGGCCTTTTTGCCACAATCCGTGAAATTGTTCAGGAATCATGGGCTTGAAGTTTTGTAACACCACTTGTGACAATTTTTTGGTATTGGTAAACAAGGATTTCAAATCACCACCCAAGAAATTTTCTACACAGGCATCGGTGTATTTGACAAATTTATTTTTAAGCATCTTGCGAAATCCTTGATCTTTCAAGTTTTCCATAAACAAGGTAACCATGGGAGCGGTTTCGCCTACGATGCCCGAATCCAACAAAAACACAGCGCCCTTACCCGAAGTACTTTGACTAGGGATTCCAGTAGCTTCTAAATTGTCTTTGGAGTGAATTAAAATGGGAATGCTTAAATAGCTATTTAACGGATCTAAACCCGAACTTTTTCCGTGAAAAAATGATTCCATCTGACCAAAAATGGTTTTCAAGGTCAATAGTTTTTCGCGGGTTAGATTTTCAAGAACGGTAATTTTATCAAAGGCATATTTGTGGTAAATCGCGGCCACTAAAGCACCGCTACTTCCCACGCCATAGCCTTGTGGAATGCTCGAATCAAAATAAAGTCCTTGGGCAATATCTGCGTTTAACGAAGCGATATCAAATTGAACTAAGGTGGGTTGATCGACTTGCAATTGCTGCAAATAAGCGGCAAACTTGGCCAAATTGGCGTTCGATTGCAAGGCCTCAGCAGTTTGAGCATCATCAAATTTCAATGCGCCATTGTATGAATTATACGGAATAGACAAGCCCTTGGAATCACGGATAATGCCGTATTCGCCAAAAAGTAAAATCTTAGAATAAAATAAAGGACCTTTCATTTTTTTAATTAATAATTAAAAGTGAATAATTAATAATTTTCGTTCTTCTAATAATCGTTCTCTATGCATTCCCAAATTCATGGGCAAAATCAGCACTCTTCAATCAACAATCTTCAATCATTTGCGCGCCATCTCCAATTTGGTCACAAATATACTGTTCCTTTTGGCAATAGCCAACCAATTCAGCCTGAATAAATTGCAAACAACTTTCTTTATGTGAATCCGGATACAACACATGCACATTGGCACCGGCATCAAGCGTGAAGCAAATGGGCGTATTGGTACGCTCTCTAAATTGCCAAATGCGCTGAATAATCTCGAGCGTATTGGGTTTCATTAAGATAAAATAGGGCTGCGAACACATCATCATGGCGTGTAGAGTCAAGGCCTCACTTTCAACCAAGGCAATAAATTGTTCCAAATTTCCCGAAGCAAAAATGATTTTCAATTGCGCCAAATGTTCATGCGCCTGAGCAAAGCGGTTTTGTGCAAACGGATGTCCATGCATGAGTTCATGACCCACCGTGCTAGACACTTGTTTTTCGCCTTTATCGACCAATAAAATGGTGTCTTGATAGTTTTGAAATATCGGATGGATTTCACCTGGAAATGAAATGCCAAACTGGTTTGAACTGCCTTCAATGCTGGGGGTTTCGCCCCAAACCACCACACTACCTTTGATGCTGCGGCAAGCACTACCCGATCCCAAACGTGCCAAAAAGGAAGCTTTTTCCGCCACATAATCGGCAGAAATTTCAGGGTAAATTTGTTGTTCCAAATGCATAAGATTTACAGCCAAAGCGGCCATACCCGAAGCAGAGGAAGCAATTCCTGAACTGTGTGGAAACGTATTGTGAGAAGATATGGTAAAATGATATTCCTTGAGGTACGGACAATACGGCGCGATGCGCTGAAAAAATTGTTCGATTTTGGGGTGAAATTCGGGTTTGGGCTGTCCTTCAAAAAGTAGCTCAAACGAAAAAGTAGCTGCTGCATTTTCTAGACGGGAAAAGGCTAAACTCGTAACCGTATGGCAATTTTTGAGGGTAAAACTCAGCGAAGGATTGGCTGGGATTTGTGTGTCAGCTAGGCCCAGTTCGTTCACTTGATTAGCTAATTTTCCCCAATATTTCACTAAGGCAATATTACTGGGCGCGCTATAGGTTACGCTTCCGCTACGAACTATCATTGAACTGCCGGTTGGAATAAAATCAGAAGCCTTGTGCATGGGTAAATGTTTTGGCAAATATAGTTTTTTTCTACATGTTGGATGGCGCTCGACAGATGTACACCTGTACTTTTGAACTATACCTTTAGCTACTTAATCTTGATGTATCATAAACAAATCGGCCGAAATGCCATCGCATAAAAATTTGCCCTTTGGGGTAGTAGTAACAATATTGTGTTCTACCTTCAACAAACCCGAATGCAAATGGGGTTGAATTTGTATGTGTAGGTACTCCAAATAAGCCAGACCAAATTGGGATTCGATATGAGCAAATGATACTCCCCATATGGTGCGTAAGCCCGTCATAACGTATTCATTATAGCGATCTGTGATGCTCAAGATTTCAGTTTCAGAAGGTAGAACTTGACTTTGAATTGACTTGATGTATTTTGCATTATTTGACACATTCCAAGAGCGCGTCTGCCCATCAAAACTATGTGCCGAAGGGCCAATACCCAAGTACTTTTTGCCCAGCCAATAACTTGAATTGTTACGCGAAAAATAGCCTTGTTTGCCAAAATTAGACAACTCATAGTGCACAAAACCATTGGCTTCGAGTAGTTCTACCATCAACTTAAAATGGGCTTCAGCTTGCGATTCATCAAGAGCGGGCATTTGCTTATTTTGTATAAACTGATGCAAAGCCGTTTTGGGCTCTACCGTTAAGGCATAAGCCGAAATATGAGGGACGCCAAACGATAAGGCCATTTCGATATTTTGGCGCCATTTTTCATCCGATAAAGCAGGTATGCCGTAAATCAGATCAAGGCTAATATTGTCAAAATAGGTGGTGGCCAATGCCAAACTTTGTTTTGCCTGTTCGGCATTATGGGCGCGGTTCATCAGTTGCAAATCAGCATCAAAAAAAGATTGAATACCAATACTCAAGCGAGTAATTCTAGATTGAGCAAGTAATAGTAAGTAATCGGGTAACAAATCATCGGGATTGGCTTCGAGGGTAATTTCTGGTTTTTCAATTACCCGAAAATGGTGATACACCGCATCTAAAATTAAATTTAACTCCGCTATGGTTAAAACCGAGGGTGTGCCACCGCCAAAATAAATGGTTTCTATTGCCTCGTCTTGCCAACTGCTTTTACGTAATTGGATTTCACCAAGTAACGCGTGTATCAATTGGGTTTTGTTCTTGACCGAGGTCGAAAAGTGAAAGTCGCAATAATGACAGGCCTGTTTGCAAAACGGAATATGGATGTATATACCAGCCATTTAATTTGAAGATTTATCTATAAAAAAGAAATACCAAGTTATTTCACTCTGTTTTCATTCTGCTTCACAAAGGCATCCCAGCCGCTGTAACTTTTGCTGCCTGTGACTTTTCCGGAATTAAAAAAATGACAAACCGCAGCGGCCAATCCATCTGTGGAGTCTAAGTTTTTGGGCAATTCTTTGAGTCCCAACAACTGTTGAAGCATTTTGGCTACTTGTTCTTTACTTGCGTTTCCGTTGCCCGTTATGGCCATTTTAATTTTTTTGGGCTCGTATTCGGTAATGGGAATCTGGCGCGATAAACCAGCTGCCATGGCTACTCCTTGGGCTCGTCCAAGCTTGAGCATGGATTGCACATTTTTACCAAAAAAAGGAGCTTCAATGGCTATCTCATCTGGATGATGGGTTTCAATGAGCTCAATGGTGCGCTCAAAAATAACTTTTAGCTTGGTGTAGTGGTCGTCGTATTTACTTAAAATCAATTCATTAAGCTGAACAAATTCCATCTTTTTATGGACAACTTTAATCAAGCCAAAACCCATAATGGTGGTGCCAGGATCGATGCCTAAAATGATGCGTTCCATAGGGTATTTGTTTGCCTCCAAATCTACTCAAAATATAAATTACTTTTCCATCACAAGTCGTGCATTCACGCTAATGAATTCATAAAAAAAGGCCGTTGAAATAACGGCCTTCATTTTTAATGGATACTGTGCGATTAATTTAATACCAATTTACGGGTCACTTGTTTGTCTCCGTCTTTTACTTTTAACACATATACGCCTGCTTGTAGCGCTTGTAATTGGATGTTTTGGTTAATAAATCCTGTGTTTTCAATGGTTGAATGATACACCGATCGGCCACGCAAATCATACAAGTCAAGCTGAATAAATTGAGTAGAATCTGAGTTAAATTGAACGGTAAAATTCCCTTGATTTGGATTTGGATAAACCGTAAAATTGGCTAAGCTGTTTTGGTCAACACCCAACGGCACTTGAATTCCACATGGATTTAAACTCCAACCCACAATTGACCCACCATCTTGATTGGCCGAATCCAAAACACGCAGCGTCCATGTTCCTTGCGAACTTTGCCCGTTAAAGGCTGATAATACTTGCGTAGGTTTTACTGTGCCAGAAATGGCCGGGTTATTGGCACAGGCTATCGGGATTCCCGCATCGTCAAAGGTAGCTATGATGTCATTTAAGGCCACATTGGTACACGGACGAGCCACCAATTGAACAGCTGTTCCAGCGGGGCTAATTAATGTTAGGGTCAAATCACGAACCCAAGAGTGCGTAATATTTACACTCACATTAACATCGGTCAACGTGAGGTTTTCAGTTACCGCCAAAGTAGAATTTACGGTCACGTTGGCTGTAGTTGCAATAGTCAAAGGCACGTTGGCCGAAGGCAGAGTTGCACACAAAATATTACCGGTTGTAAATTGATTGGCTGTGCTAAACTCTCCTGAACAAGACGAATTTAATGGACGCACACGCCAGAAATAATCGGTTTGGTTGCTCAAACCAGAAATGGCATAGCTGTTTGATGAGGCTGTTCCCGTAGCTACTAGTGTTGCAAATGCAGCATCAGTGGACACCTCAACATCGTAGGAAGTGGCATTGGCATCGGCAGTCCATGAAAGGGTTAAGGATGTCGCTTGACTTCCGGCTAAATTGGCTGGACTCGTTAAGTTTACCCCTACAAAGCTAGAAGCAAACAATTGAAAGTTGATGGTAATGGTTTTTACAATTGAACCAGACGAAGCTGTAACCACAATTGGATAAATTCCTGGAGTTGCTCCCGTTGTATTGTCTATACTCATCAACACAATTCCCGTCGCGTTGATCGGGTTAGTGTTAAATGTCACCACGGATCCTGCAGGCGCACCGCTCGTTGTAAAACTAGTATTATCAGCAAAACCCAAATAGGTGGTAAATTGAATGGCTTTCTCTACTGCTGTTCCAGCACACGCTTGAGCAGTATTTCCGCCAATGGCATTGATTGTAAAGTCAACCAAAGCCTCCGAAATGGTGAAATTGGTATTCGAAATATCATAAAAAATATGGTTGTGTCCTTTTACCATAATTCGGTTGGTTGATCCAATGTTATTGGGCACTGTAATGGTTTCTGTTCCATCATTTGGAACTGCACTTGCCAATTGAATGGGATAGGTAAATCCGCCATCGGTTGACAAATAAATATCAACAGTAGCTGCATTTACATTGTTGGCAGTAGTGCCGGCCACGTCCCAAGTTACGTCCTGGCTGGTTCCTACAGGCCAATCAACTGCTGTATTGGGTACCGAAACCAAAAAAGGTCCAGCGGCAGCTGAAACAGTTACAAGCATCGCATCTGATTTGGTTTGACCCGCTCCAGCATAATTATCACGGGCAGTCAACACAAAATTCAATGTACGTGCTACCGAACTCAAAGCCTCTACTGCAATCTCTGCTCCTTGTGTAGTATTGGCATTTGCTACCACTCGAGCCAAGGGCGGACAGTATCTTTTTGATGTAGCTACCGGCGTATAGGAGCGCCAATTTGGCCCGCCTGTTTTAGTTGCTGATGCTGCGCTATTGGCACCCGTTTGATTGGTGGCGGTATCATTTTGTTCCCAACAATACGTTAACACATCCCCATCGGTATCGGTGGCGGTCCCATCTAAAATAAAAGGGGTGCTTTTTGGAATAGTGTAATCTGCACCTGCATTTACAACTGGCGCTACATTGGTTAAGGTGGTTCGCACCGGACAGGTTTTGCCCACCATATTGTCTTGAATTTGTTTGATGTTGGCATACACAAAATAATCGTCCGAGTGCGGCTGTACATCTTGACTGGTAATTCCAGCATAACCCATAATGGTTGATCCAGAACCTGGCTCTACATTAACTCCCGATCCTTCTACATTATGTGAAAAAGAATGATTGCCTCCAAATTGATGACCCAATTCGTGAGCCACATAATCAATATCAAAGGTGTCGCCTTCAGGAATGGCATCGGAGGGCGAAGTAATCCCACTTCCTTTTTGTCCATTTACACATACACAACCTATACAACCTGCATTTCCTCCACCGCCAGTTGCACCAAACATATGGCCTACATCATAATTGGATTCACCAACCACATTGGTTAAAGTAGTTTGCAATTGTCCATTCCATTGCCCCATTGTTGTGTAGGGATCAGTAGATGCATTGGTATAGATAATAGTAGTATTGTCAACCAAATTCATATGAATAGCCAAATCTTTTTCAAATACGCCGTTTACACGGGTCATAGTAGCATTCATTGCTGCCAAAGCGCCGGCAACAGTTCCTCCAAAATAAGTAGTATACTCGGCATTACAAGACAAGGCCAATCGAAACGTGAGCAATTCTCCCGAGCTAGATTGGGTAGTTCTACCGGCCAAATCCGTGGCTATTTGGGTGTCAATGGTTGAACAAACGAAGGGTAATTTTCCTTTTTCACGGCTGCTTTCAAATAAAGCATATACCGAACCATCAGCAGAAAAATGCTCAATAAATTCGTTGCGTTTACCTACACGAAAAACCATCGCTTGAAAGCCATTTTGGTCCATACTGAAGCGGATTTGTGCCGCGGGATCTTCAATTCCAATTCCTATATAGGAACGTATTTCAGGGAAACGCGCTTGTAATTCAGCAGAAAAATTGGTGTACTCAAATATGCGAAAATGCTCCATTTCACCTTCCATATTGGGAACCGGAATAATCACATTGGATTGGGTAGATCCCATTCTGTTGGGAGCTGCTTGCAAGACCTGTTTCATCCAAGCAATAGGAGCTGCATACAAGGCATAGCTTTTTGGGAATGATTCGCGTAAGCTGTTTTTGGACTGAGCAGTGGTAATCTGATCCACTTTTGTCCAAGTAGTTGTTTGTTGTGCAAATATACTTGCGCTAAACAAGCATATGAATAGATAATATTTTTTCATTCGGGTTGATTTTTAGTGCGCTAAAAGTAAAAAAATTATTCAGACTACAAACTCAATTTAACCGCTCATTTTGACCAAGCAAAAGGTTGGGAAGTCTGCCTCTTTTTGGTTTTCTTTGCACGCATGAGGCAATTGATCTTCCGGTACAAAAATGAACTAACAATCCTTTTAAAATGGGGTATTGTTTTGGCAGCCTTGTATTTTATCTACAACCAAATTTCAAACTCAAAAACCCTTGAATGGAATAGATTGTGGGAAATGATGGAACAACAATCGGTTTTCTTTTTGCTATTTGTATTGAGTTTAAGTGTTTGGAATCGCTATTTTGAGATTATAAAATGGCAAAACTTGGTGGGTAGTTTTCGTGCAATAACAGTCGGCCAATCGGCCGTTCATGTATTTGCAGCGTTAACTGCTGGAATTTTCACTCCCAACGGCTTTGGTGAATATGCCGGAAAAGCAGTCTTTTTTCAAAAAACAAAAACAAAAAAAATACTTTTTCTAAATCTGATTTGCAACGGAATTCAAATGATTATCACGGTGATCGCTGGACTATTTGGCCTACTCTATTTCAATGCCTTGCATCCAATTTTTGGAACCCAAACGATACTGATTTTATTTGTAGGTTTTGTGCTGTTAATCTGCCTGCTCTTTTCGGCAAAAAAAATCACCCTTAAAGGCTACTCGATAGAACGATTGTTGCATAAAATAAATGAAATTCCCAAACGCATCCATCAAAAAAATATCGTGTTGGGCTTGAGTCGTTATGTAGTGTTTTCTCATCAATATTATTTTTTCTTTTTACTTTTTGGTGTTGATTTACCCTATCTCACGCTGATGTCGGCTGTTACGAGTATTTATTTTTTATCGTCATCCTTGCCCTCTTTTCAGTTTTTGGATTTTGCCGTAAAAGGTAGCGTGGCTATATTTTTTTGTGGTCTTTTGGGAATCAATTCTTGGATTCCATTGCTCATCACTTCTATAATGTGGTTTTTGAATGTGGTAATTCCCGTTCTGATTGGGAGTTATTTTGTGTTGAATTTTAAACCCCTTGCCAGCCCATGATGATTCCATTAATTTGTTTGTTGCTTTTGGGCGGTTATTTTCTCACAATTGGTCAATTAATTTGGGGAGCAAGGCAAATCAGATCCTTTGAAAGTAAAGATAAAACTCCTTCTACCTTTTTTTCAATTATCATTCCGTTTCGGGATGAAGCTCAAAATTTGCCTCGTCTTCTGGAAAGTTTTAAAAACTTAAATTACCCACACGAGTTGTTTGAACTCATTTTTGTAGATGATTTTTCAACTGACGAATCGGTAAAGCTACTGTACCAATGGCGCACGGCCAATGGAACCCTACAAACAACCCTACTGGAGAATATTCGACTGAGCCAATCACCCAAAAAAGATGCAATAACACGGGCTATTCCTATTGTGCAAAAACAATGGATCGTCACCACCGATGCCGACTGTGAAGTGCCCACAACTTGGCTCAGCACACTCGACAGTTACTTGCAAACACATTCAGCCAATATGGTAGTTGGGGCGGTACATTATGAGTCTACCTCAACATTTTTAGATCAATTTCAATTGCTCGATTTGCTCAGTTTACAAGGCGCCACCCAAGGCAGTTTTGGCATGGGTTTGGGCTTTTTATGCAACGGCGCCAACTTGGCATATACTAAATCACATTTTCAGCAATTACAGGGGTTTACCGGAAATGACTCCTTGGCTAGCGGAGACGATGTGTTTTTACTTCAAAAATCAATGGCCTTTGACGCGTCAAAAGTACAGTACTTGAAAAGCAAATGCCATTTGGTTTATACAAAACCCGAACAAAGCTGGAAACAACTTCTCATTCAACGCACCCGATGGGCTTCCAAAACAGGAAATTACAGCAGCGTATTTGGCAAAGACTTAGCCATTTGGGTTTTACTGGGTAATTTGAGCTGGATTGTATTGGGAACGTATAGCCTTTTTCTAAATGTGTGGATTGTCGCTTTTGTATGGGCTACAGGATTAAAATTTACCATGGATTGGTTGCTTATTCGCGAAGCCCAAAAAAACGCGGCAGTTAAACGTTTACGCTACCTGCTTTGTAGTAGTTTACTTTATCCGTTTTATTGTGTTTTTGTGGCATTGCATGTGCTGCCTGGAACTTATACCTGGAAAGGCAGAAAATTGTCTTAGGGCTGAGTCGATTTCATCACTACAGGCAAAACAAATTGTGTTTTAACCGGCAAACCTCTTTTAATGGCCGGATTCACTTTTGGAAACCCTACTAATCTTGCTTTAAACACGCTATCTATTAGGGTTTTGTTGTATGCAATGGTGTCTAAAATTTGTGGCTCAAAAGAAAACGTTGCATTGGGCAGAACTGTAACTTTTAGTTGTATAGTATCCAATTCAGGGTAAATTATAGTCAAGGTATCAGCACCTAAACGGGCTTGGATCAATTGTGTCAAAAAGTCAAAAAAACAGGATTGGTTGGCTTTCGAATCGGCTAATGAATCACACTGCGCAAAAGAGGGATATTCGTCTACTTGATTCCAATTAATGGCTTGTAGCTCTTTTTTTAGTAAATCAGCTTTATTGGGCACTTTTTTTTCCAAGTACTGACAGGAACTTAGGAAAAGCAATACAAGAAATAAAGCAACTTTTACATTCATAATAGTGTCGTTAGCGCCTCAAAAGTAGTAAATAAATCAAAAACATAGACGAGCTTGAAACAAACAAAAAACCAGCATTTGTAAGCTGGTTTTTGTGAATTAACGCGTGGTTTATTGAACCACCAATTTTTGTGTAGCTACTTGTTGTAGACTTGTGGTTATTTCAATCAAATATATGCCTTTGGCCAATTGTTGTACATCAACTGTTTCGGTAGGAGATGCGCCAACTTGCTGCAAAATAACTTTACCCATGTAGTCCATAATTTTGATGCGTTCTATAGTGGCTGATGAATTGCCTATGCGAACAGCAACTTGATTGTGGGCCGGATTGGGGTAGAGCGAAAATGCAACAGTATCGGGTGCATTTGAACCTAATGTGGATACAAACTTGGTGAGGAATGTATTGGTTACAATGGCCGGATTAAAATCAAAATAGATGGATGCCGTATTTGGAATAATGGTGCCCACTGCAAAACCAGGTTTTGGCTTTATTTTAAAGGTAATGTATCCTTTACCAATATCCGTATTTTCAATTGATGGCGGCAATAAAATGTCGTTGAAACGCCAGCTCAAATTTCGGCCTACCCGATCCAACACATAGTTATGACTACTGCGTATCATTTGAATGGAGTTTTCATCCAATTGCTCGTCAAGCAAATCATTTACTGTAACATTGATAGCACTGCCATTTCCGGTATTTTCAAATCGTATGGTATAGTACAAATAATCGGAGGCAGTGAAGGTTGAAAATAAAATTTTCTCCCCGTGCGACTCTACTTTGTCATTCGGATCATAAGCGTTTATCACCATTTCAGTAGCAAACGAGTTGTTGTTCTCGGGCATTATATCTGAAACTGTTGAAGTTATTAATGCTGAATTGGTAAGAAATTCACCGGCATTTACAGTAGGAATTACAGGCACTTGCATGTATACGGTAATTGTGCGCGATTCAAAAGGTTGTAAATTAGAAACGGGGTAAGTAAATCCTGTAGCATTGGCCACACTACCAGGGGCAGAAATAGAACTAATGCTAATCATCGGATCTTTTGTGAAATTCAAAACGGCATTGGCCACAACCTGATTTCCTAGATTTCTAAAAGTAATTAAATTTTGGTAAATAAACCCGGGACGTGGAGCGCTTAGAGGAACAACTGTAACTGCCAAATCGTGGTAGGTTTGCAAGATTGTAACGGGGAAATTATAGGTAGTCATGCCGCCACCTATTACCACATGTACATCTGAATAGGAAGCTAATACTTGATATTGGTTGGCATAGGCTGCATCTAGTACATAATTTAACTGATAGGAATTGGCCGCATTGGTGTCGTAGATATTATACATTCCGGATGGTGATGAAATATTATGAACCACCATGTTTTGGTTTAGCTCGTATTGAAATTGTCCTAAAGGAAAATTTTGTTCATTGTTGTCTTGCACACCATTGGCATTTGAATCCAAAAAGGCATTTAATCGCATACCTGAGCAATCGATACCACCACTATTTCCATTTCCGATGTCCGATATTTTAATGTAACCGGGTTGGTTGCTAAAATTGGTAGTCATCAACAAGTAATATTGACCGGGTAGTGCATTAGGAATTACCGGATACTCAGTTGCAGCTGCCGAATAACTACAACTTACGATTTTATCGGGCGTGAGTTGGTTGTAACATGGAGCTGTTGGGCTGGTGTAGGGTCCATACACTATAAAGTCTACATCAAACGTAGTTGAATTGAACGAAATTGAAGCATTTTGTTGTACCATTAGATTTATTGATCCCGGATTGCTAACCGGCAGATAAAACCAAGTTGGGTTTGGGTGAGTATTTAAACAGCCGTAACTAGCTCCTGGCTCTGTAACTTGCGTGTTTACTGAATTAATAAACGGAATCCCAAGGGCGTTACAAAGTGAATTGGCCATGATGCAATTGGACGCTAAATTGCAATTGGAATACGTGCGCAACTGAAAGCTATACAAGTTATCGCAGGCATTTGGGATATTTTCACGTACGTAAATCACACTTGCATTGGGCTGAACAGGAATCGAATAGGTTGCTGGATTAGCAATTGGATTGGTGTTGGTTTGTGCCGCTGCTTCGCTAACAAAATACGTGAGCGGAGCCGATGAATTAAGCTGAGCTTGCACACTGGTTAAATCAAAGATGATGTTGCCATCGAGGTTGTCATCGCATTGATTTAGCTCAGCTAATGGAGTAGGATTATATAAATAGGAATTCACATTCAAGAAAAACACTGTAGTAAAGTAACCGGCGTCGTTGTTGTTGTCTACACGGGCATAAATGGCGTGGTTTCCTTCGCCCACACAATAGGGAGAAGACAACGGATTAACATTGGCTTCGGCTGTGTTTGGTGAGTCGTGATAAGTAATGGTATAATCGGCCGGATTGAGCGTTCCAATTATAGGTTGATTATTATCAGTAAGCATAAAACAAGCTGTACCATTTGCATCAACACATTGAGCAAAACTTTGTGGCTGGCCGGGCTGAACACAATCAATCAAAATCAATTGGATTGGTCCAATAGATGAACAACCAGAAAAAGGATAAAACACCCGGTAATACAATGTGGGTAAGGTTGGTGTTCCCACTATACTCACAAAACAACTGGGGTTTGGAATGGGATTAATGCCTAAAGTGGCCTCATTTTGAGATGAAAAGTAACTGATGTTTTGTGGGTCTTGATTGGTATTTGTAGCCACTTGAGTTAAATCCCAACAGGAAGTAGCATTAGGCCCATTGAAGCAATTCGTAATCACTTGATCGGGCATTGGAGGAGCGTCAACCAAATACACGCTAAACGATTTAATCTCTACTACACCTGTGCTGAGTTCAACCACACGAACGTAAATAAACGCGTTAATTTCTGTACAATATTGGGTTGCATTGAGTAGTGGATTGATCCCAGCACTTGCATTAGAATAGGAACTGTGGTATGTAACTTGGTAATTCACCGGATTTAAATTGCCCAAAATAACTGGTGTATTTTCGGTGAGGTTAAAACAAGAAACAACTCCTGTTCCACAAGCATATAAATCTACAGGGTTTGAATACGGACTACTGCATGGTTCGGTTGAAGCTGTTAGTAATGTCCATGAACTACTTAGTCCAGATGAACAACTATTTCTGAGGTAAATATCGTAGGTGGTGTTACAAAGCAAACCGGTAATACTTGTGTTTGATTGGGTGGGCGGCAATACAATTGTGGAGGTGGTGTTGGCTGTTGGAGCAGGTGATCCTGCAGGCACTACATACAATTCGATTTGGGTTGCCACAGTATTAAATGCCCACTCTACTGCTATCGAAGTTGGGGTGGATGCAACAGCCTGTAACGCATAAGGGGCTTCGCAAAAATTGGTACCGCAATAGATTACCTGTAGATGCAAGGATGATATGGTTACACAACCTGTAGATAAGTCGGTTACGCGCACATAAATAATTTCAGTCCAGGGACTTTGATTCATGTAGGGACCAAACGCGTCCAAGGCATTGTGGTTGGTTTCGGCTTCAAGTTGGGTAGCGTGATAGGATGTTATACTATTGGCATTATTCCCAATAAATATTGCATCATACGAATTTAAAGGTTCTGAAACCGCAAAGCCGTCGTTATTGTTGTCGTAGTCGCAAATTGTTATGGTGTAATCTATGTCTTGTGGCGAAGGGTTCGCGTGCAAAATATAGGGCATGATTTGCACCGCGTTGGTCTGAATATTTACTATTCGCGCAAACAGCATTTGTTGGACAAACACTGTATTGGTATAATCCGATTGCAAAATTGGATTTATTCCAAGGGAAGCTTCTTGCTGATTCAGGTGATGCGTCACCGTATATTGTTGGGGATCGACTAGCGTTAAGATCTCAGATGAAATATTCAACAAATTAAATACTTCGTATCCATCGCCATTGGAATCGCAGGCATTATTGTTTACAACGGGTTGTGTAAATTGGGCCTGACCCGCTAATGAAATAAAAAATAATGCAACAAAAAGGAATGTTTTTTTCATAAAATCGCTTTTAAATCGGGAAATGTTTGGAAAGATACTAAAAAACATCTTGAATTTACTGAACAGAAATGGTACTAAATGCAAAAAAGCTAATCGCCGGAGCGAAAAGCTTTTCATTGGTCTAACTACTAAACCGTGTCTCATTTTAAAAAACGAGACGAAAACAACACAACTTTCGTTTCAGATGTTTTTAAAACATCGTCTTGGATATTTCCTTTTTTGGGCAAAAAAGCACTTTGTTTCCAAAGTGCTTTCCCAAAAGTTGCGGTCTGGACGGGACTCGAACCCGCGACCCCATGCGTGACAGGCATGTATTCTAACCAACTGAACTACCAAACCTTGCTGCTATCGTATACTAGAAACTTTATTAGCGGTTGCAAATATAGGATAGAATTTTACATCTGCAAGTATTTATTTTTATTTTCTTTTTACTGAATTCAAAATGTCAGCCAAAACTTTGTTTTTCAACCAAGTAAGTAGTAAGAATTTTTTCAAAATCGGCGCCCACATTCACCGGAACGTACTTAATCTTGTTTTGAATACAGGTTTCAGATAGGCGCTTAAAGTAGGCTTGAAGCTTTTGTTCGTAGATTTCCTTGACGTTGTCGGCATAAATATTCACAAATTCACCGGTTTCTACGTCGATAAATTTGCGCGGGGCGTTATCATAATCAAAGTGCAATTCGGTTTTTTCGTCAATTACATGAAACAACACAACTTTATGCTTTTGGTACTTGAGGTGTTGCAAAGCCGAAAACAAAGCCTTTTCATCTTCTAACTGAAACATATCTGTAAACAATATGATCATCGAACGGCGGTGAATTTTCTCGGCAATTTGGTGTAAATAAGCTATCGTTTGTGTACTCTTGGCTACTTTGGGCGCAACCAATACGTGTTCCAATTGCTGTAAAATCATGCGGTGATGCCGGTCGCTTCCTTTTTCTGGCGCATAAAATTCGTAGCGATCAGAAAACAAACTTAAACCCACTGCATCGCGTTGTTTTTTGAGTAAATTCATCAATACTGCCGAAGCCAAAACAGCAAATCCAATTTTACTCTGGTAAAATGGTTCATTGGCAGTTAATTTGGGGTAATGCATCGACGAGGAATTATCGATGATTAAATGGCAGCGCAGGTTGGTTTCTTCGTCAAAACGCTTGGTATATAGGCGATCGGTTTTGGCAAATAACTTCCAATCTAAATGCTTGGTGCTCTCGCCGGGGTTGTACACCTTGTGCTCGGCAAACTCGGCCGAAAACCCATGAAATGGGCTTTTGTGCATGCCCGAAATAAAACCTTCAACCACTTGGTTGGCCAGTAATTCTAGGTGGTCAAAACGGGCAATTTGCGCTTGCTGTTGCGAGAGATTCATGGCTTCAAATATAGGAAGTAATCGCACAAAAAAAAGGCCTAACTTGCGTTAAACCTTTTGTTTATTTAGAGAAAAACAGAATTACAATAAAGCGTCCAAACTATCTGCATAGGTTTGTTTTGGGGCTACACCCACCTGACGACCTACTACTTCTCCTTTGTGAAACACCAATACCGTTGGAATGTTTCGCACACCATATTTGGCAGCAAATTCTTGATTGGCATCTACATCTACTTTTCCAATTACGGCTTTACCCGCATATTCTTCACTAATTTCATCGATGATGGGACCCACCATTCTGCACGGACCGCACCAAGCTGCCCAAAAATCTACCAATACTGGTTTGTCTGATTGCAATACAACTTCATCAAAAGTTGCATCGGTTATTGCTAATGCCATGTTGTATTTTTTTATAATTACCGAGCAAAGCTACCGAAATTTTCTCAACCATCCCTACATCTAAATTAGTTTTCACTATGTGGGTATTGGCTGAGGTTATTTTATTTATTCTTTTATTATTTTCAATAATTTATATCCCTGTGAAGTGGTAATTCCAACAAAATAAACTCCCGTTGGCAATGAGGTAAAATCAAATTCAAATTCATTATTATTCACTTCTTTTTGATTTATTAATTGACCTAAACTCGAAATCAACCTGAAAGTCTGAACTATAACATCAGATTTTATATGCAAAATATTGTGTACCGGATTTGGGCTATATTCTATAGAAAACAAATTAAATTCTGGAGTGCTCAAGGCTTGTTGAACTACAACCGAAAGCCGAACTGGACTTTCACAACCATTAACTGTTTGGCTCACATAATACGTGCTACCATTTACTAAAACTGTCGAACTAGGAATTGCACTACCTCCTACTGCACTTGTATACCACAACAAGGATGCGCCATTAACCGTCAAATTAGACAAGGTATTACCCAATGTAAATTGTTGTGGTGAAGCTCCTGTGGGAGCAGGTGTTGTTGAAAGTGTTGTGCTAGCGGTGGTAAATACACACGCGCCATTAGTAACTACACAAGTGTAGGCTCCAGACTGTGTTGCCGTGTATGAATTACTTACTGCTCCTGAAAGTATCACGCCATCTTTTTTCCACTGATAACCATTTGAAGAACCGAATGGAACAGAAAGTACTTGTGACCCGCAAAAAGAATTTGTCCCATTTGGACTCATGACAAATGAGCTTGCAAGCACGGTTGCATCTGATGTTTTTACACAACCTGTTGAGCTGTCGGTTACCTTAACACTATAATTACCAGTAGCAGTAGGCAGATAATTTGCATTTGTGCCGCCAACAATATTATTTCCATTTAATATCCATTGATAACTTAAGTTAGTTCCTGAATTAGCTACTAAATTGAAATTGCTTGAAGCGCAAACTAAAACTTGCCCAGCAGGTGTAATAGTTGCTGTTGGCAATGGTCTGAATGTGATGTTTATAGCATCTGTATAAGTTGTATTTTCTAAAGTTGCTGAAACGCTATAATCTCCAGTTGTTGTTGGAGTAAAAGTAATCGATTGACCATGACTACCATCAAACCACGTTGGCGTATACCCGTTTGGCCCTGCATAGTTTAAAGTAACACTGCTGCCAGGACATATTTGAATAGCATCGCCTTCTTGAACCAAATTTGCATTCGGATTTGCTCCATAAGGGAAAACAGTTTTTTTAAACAAGGGTCCCCATCTATTATCGGCATCTTTTGCGCGAATATTAAATAATATAGGCCCCGATGAAACATCCCACGTAACTTGACTTCTAAAAACAGTTTCGACAGCTTCATCTAAGGCGCCATCAAAAGCAATGATAGTAGTTCCCGCTCCTTCTCCTGGATCAAAATTGCCAAAGAAATATTCAAATTTTGTTAAATTAACATGACGAAATGAACCAGTAGCACTTGGTAATATAAAAATAACTTTTTTAAAAGTAGGCCCCCATTGATTATTAACGTCTTTAACTCTGATATTAAAAAGTAAAGGTCCTACAGTTGTTTGTGAGTTAATAAATGTTGTAATAACACTTTCAACAACTTCATCAAAAACACCATCTTCTACAGACAATGAAATACCATTTCCAGTACCCGGGTCATTAGTACCCCAGAAATACTCACTAGCTGTTATTTTAGGCTGCGCTAAAACACTACAGCTTACTATCAAAAAAATGTATAATATCTTTTTCATAGTAGATTAATTTTTATGATACCCTTTGGCTTTAATATTAACCGTTTGGGTAGGAAACAAATCTGTAGGCATCTCCAAATCAAAAATGAAAGCTTTGCTATTGTTCGGATTTGAGGTTGGATTATAATTTAATTGTGAATAAGGTCCACCATTAATACCTCTATCATTAATAGTTAAATCTATATCATAATAATCGTGATTGGGATTACCCCCGTCAATATCGTTTGAAGGTCCTGCGATATTTGTATAAACCAAACTACCATTTAAACCCTGCAAATTTCCAACACCATTATAAGACCAGTCAAAAAAACCATTAGCATATACATTTGGAGTATCGGTTGCTTGAGTACTATATGTGGCTTCCTGGGTTACTGCTGTATAGCTACTACCATATAATAAACAGCCGAATGCATTAGGCCAAACTAAAGATGTATTTCTTCTCGCACACAAAATATTTCCTAAAAATTTATTATTGACAAACTTAAAATTATAAATTAAGTTTCCTGCTCCACTTGAAAAATAACAACTTTCATCTGCACCACATTGAGCTAATAAAGTAACTGAAGCAAAATATAACTTACAATTTGAGTTAAATTCATTGTTTTCAATATAGTTTGTTAAATTAGAATTAAGAACCCATTTACTAATAAATAGATTTTTAAGAGTATTATTTGCTAAAATAAATTTATAATTATCATTATAGATAAAAGTATTGTTCCCTATTGAATTTCCTACAATGAAATTTTTAATTGAACCATTTACATCTATTGAGTCTTCATCCCACAAAAAGCAATTCAACATACTGCTTGATACAATATTTCCAAACCTAAAATTTACATCTGAAGTTACATTTGTTTTAATTAAATTTAATTCATAATAATCATTGTTAAATCCAATACTTGCAGTTGAGCAATTTATTATGGAAACTTTTGCTCTATTTGTATTACTTCCGGAAGAAATTGGACTTGTACTTATTGAATAAATACCTAAGTTTATACCTATTAATTCTAATTTCATTCCAGATAAGCCAACAATATTTATATCTGCATTAAGATTAATTACAGAACCTGATATTTGAGGAATTATTTTTAATGATTTATTGATAGTTAATGTTGGTTCATTATAGGTATTTGAGGAGACAATAATTCGGTCTCCACCAACTGCTGCTGCAACTGCAGAAGTGATTGTAGTAAATAAAGTGGTGCCGTTTCCCGATGAAAGGTTTGGGTCAACATAACGGTCTGTGGCAAAAATGTTAGTTGCCGTGAACAAAGTCAAAAATGTAAAGAGTTTTTTCATGTAATTTTTATTTAAAGATTGATGTTTTGTTTTTAATTGGTGTTTTTTATTTATTACAATCACAAAAAACCAACGCCTTACACATTCTGTTACTTGAAGGGCATTTTCTAAGGCCTTGCGAAAATGATTGATGTTTTATAATTTGAGTGATTACTTTAGTGACCGATTGACAGGTGTCTTTGTAATTAATAACATTAGAATGTTTACGAAGCCAAACATCTAAAGAATTGGGTTTGGGATGATTTTGAAGTGTAACTTGTTTAGAGCCAACAATCATATACTTTAAATTGTTTTCTCTAAAGTGTGTTATTAAATCCTCAACAGGAATTTTTGTATTATTGGCATAAGGAAGTATTACCTGTTTCATGATTTTTTACTCTTTAAAATTGAGACAAAAACAAAAATACCTTAATACAACACAAAATATTCGTTAGAATGTTTCTTTAAATGAATTATATATTCTACTTTTGAACTATTAATTCCTATTAACATGATACAACAAGCAGAAACCAAAATCAAACAAATTCGAGAATTAAAGAATTTTACTCAAGAATATATGGCTCAAAAACTTGGGCTATCAACTAGAGCTTATAGTAAAATAGAATCGGGAGAAACTCAGCTCACAATCAACCGGCTAAATGAAATTTCGGCTATCATGGGAGTACCCCCAATGGAGGTTTTAGGGTTTGATGATAAACAGGTTTTTAATAATTGTAAACAAGATGGATATATTGGAATAAATCACATTAGTATTCCTGATAAGCTAATCCAGCAATACGAAGAAACGATTCAAGCACTAAAAGAACAAGTACAGTTACTCAAGTTACTTCACGACAAATAAAACAAAAGGCCTAAAATTATTTAGGCCTTTTGTTTGGTGTTTAATTCAACTTAAATTTTAGCGGTAAATGAGCTATGCTATGATTGCAGTAAATTACTGTAAATACGACCAAAAATTATCTTTATGCACCACAAAGGTGTGTTTTGGATGATATTTTTCTGTAAATGATTTGGTGAATTTTACTTTTTTGTTTGGATTGTATTTTATTTCATAGGCCGAAATTTCGTCTTCGATGCGTTCGATAAAATCAATTTCTGCTTGTTGGCTGTTTCTCCAATAATGTGTTTTGCCATAAAACCCCTGATAATTAAGTTGTTTCATTTTTTCGCTAATGAAAAAATTTTCAAATAAAGCGCCTACATCTAATCTGCTTTGCAACGGACTAAATTGCCCTACAATTGCGTTTCGAATTCCATTATCGTAAAAATAAATTTTTGGTTTTGCTGTAATTTCATTTCTTTGATTGCTTGAAAACGGATGAAGTCTAAAAACCACATACACTTTTTCTAACAAATCGATGTAATTGATCACCGTCATTCTGTCTACCCCAAGTATTTTTGATAATTCATTGTAGGATACTTCACTTCCCAATTGCATCGCTAATGCATGAAGCAATTTCATTAATAAATCAGGTTTTTTAATGTTTGCTAATTCTAATATATCTTGATACAAATAACTACCCGATAGCTGTAAAAGTATTTTCTGTTTGTTTGTATGGGTTACCACTTCAGGATACATTCCATAAATAAGAAACTCCTCTAATCGAGCAAATGCAACAGCAAATGTATAATGGCTTTTGATTTCATTCCATGAAAGTGGAAATAATTGATGTTCCCATTTTCTTCCCGTTAAGGGCTCGTTTATTTTATTCCCTAAATCTAATGATGACGAACCCGAAAGAATAAATTGCTTGTTTAGTTTTGCATCTACAAGTAATTTTATGGTTAAACCAATGTTTGCTATTCGCTGTGCTTCATCTACTACAATGGTATCATAATCCATAACCAGTTGTAATAGAAATTGAAGATTTGCATTGGCCAATTGCAATCGAGTTTGCGGATCATCACCATTTAGAAACAAGGTGGTTTTGCCTTCGACTAATTTTTGAATCAAGGTGGTTTTGCCTACTTGTCTTGGTCCAACAACAACAACCGCCTTTTTATTGTCGCAATCGGCATGTAAATTTTGAGTTATCGTTCTAGCAATCATGCTGCAAACATAATAAATTGTGCTTGTAATCACAAAAAATTATAATTTTTTATGGTTGTAACCACAAAATATTATAAAATATAACGTTTCGAATTGAATTCCATCAACATTAATTCAACTTAAATTTCAATCCCAACCGTTCAATTTCGCTCAACAAATCAGCATTGATCGCCACTTTGAGTTTGCGGCTGGGCATGGACAAACGCGTAATGATTTTGGTTTCTTCTACTTCGGTGGGAACCAACACTTCTTCCTCGTCGTTGGGGGTAAGTTCGGCGTCAACCAACTCCTCTGCACCTTCTTCGGGCGCAGCAATCGCCAGAACTTCGGGTTCAATGAGGCGTTTTAGGTGTTCGAGTTCCATTACCTCAAAACTCACGGTTTGCTCTCCTTTGTGCCCATGAAACAACTGGGACAATTCGGTCACCAGTTGGGGAGATAAGTCGGCAATATTAAGGTGCAACACCAATTTTTTGGCAAAACTAGGCAGCACATCTTGTAAATATTGCAAGGCCGTAAATTGAATACGCGGCTCTGTTTTCTTGCCGGTTTCTTTGTCGGGCCAACCTTCCTTGACCAATAATTTGAGGTAAGTGAAATTATTTTGAATTAAAAAATGCTTGAATTTCAGGTATTCTTCATTAAAAATTCGGAATTCAAAACTCTCATCATACCCCTCCAAAACAAAAGTTGCCCAACCTTTTCCGTTTTTGGTCACACGATGCTGTACCTGGGTGATGATTCCGCCAAACGAAAGGTTTTTATTTACATGGGCTTCTAAATTCTTGAGCATTTCGAGCTTGGCATTGCAAAAATACTTGATCTCGTATTTGTAATCATCGAGCGGATGTCCCGAAATATAAATACCCACCACTTCTTTTTCTTTGGCCAATTTTTCCATCGTATTCCAATCTTCGCAAGGCGGCACAACCGGCTCAGGAATTTGTACATCACTGGCTTCGCCAAATAAACTCACCTGAGAAGAATTTTCGTTTTCTTGGAATTTATTACCATACCGTATGGCCTTTTCTAAAAATGAGATTCCGTCACCCTCGTCATGAAAATACTGCGCTCGTGTAGTACCGGCAAACGAATCAAAACCACCAGCCAAGGCTAAATTTTCGAAAGCTTTTTTGTTGGCTGCCCGCAAATCAATGCGTTTGGCCAAATCAAATATAGATCGGTATTTTCCGTCTTTACGGTGCTCGACGATGGTTTGTACAGCACCCGATCCTACTCCCTTTATCGCACCCATGCCAAATCGGATGGCATAATTTTGATTTACCGTAAACTTATAAAACGATTCATTGACATCGGGACCCAATACAGCCAAGCCCATGCGCTTACATTCCTCCATAAAAAAGGAAACTTGCTTAATGTCATTCATATTGTTAGACAGCACCGCCGCCATATATTCGGCTGGATAATTGGCTTTTAGGTAGGCCGTTTGGTAGGCAATCCAGGCGTAACACGTGGAGTGCGATTTGTTGAAGGCATATTCGGCAAAGGCTTCCCAGTCTTTCCAAATTTTTTCTAATTTGTCTTCCGGATGTCCTTTGGCCGCAGCTTGACTAATGAATTTCGGCTTCATCTTGTCGAGTACATCGCGTTGTTTTTTTCCCATAGCTTTACGCAACACGTCGGCGTCACCTTTAGAAAAATCGGCTAGTTTCTGCGAAAGCAACATCACTTGCTCTTGGTATACGGTAATGCCATACGTGTCTTTGAGTAATTCTTCGCAAGCATCCAAATCATATTCAATGGGTTCTTCGCCGTTTTTACGTTTGATGAAACTCGGTATATACGCAATTGGTCCAGGTCGGTACAAGGCGTTCATCGCAATCAAATCATCAAAAACCGTAGGCTTAAGTTCCTTCATGTATTTTTGCATTCCCGGACTCTCGTACTGAAAAATCCCCACTGTTTCTCCCCGTTGAAACAATTCATAGGTTTTCAAATCATCAATTGGGAAGGCATCAGGATTTAAATCGATGCCCGAACGGTATTTCACCAATTTTACAGTATCCTTAATTAAGGTAAGGGTTTTCAAGCCCAAGAAATCCATTTTGAGCAAACCCGCGCTTTCTACTACCGAGTTGTCAAATTGGGTGACATACAAATCGGAGTCTTTGGCCGTGGCTACTGGAACAAAATTGGTGATATCATCGGGGGTAATGATTACTCCACAGGCATGAATTCCCGTATTGCGCAAATTGCCCTCTAATAACTGCGCTTGTTGCAAAGTCTCGGAACCTAAATCTTGGGCCCCTGCCAGAGCTTTCAGTTCTTTTACTTTTTCAAAATCTTCGGGACGAAGCGCCGCTTTGAGTTTGGCATCATCGAGCGAAAAAATCTTGGCTAAATTAATGTTATTGGGAATGAGTTTGGCAATTTTATCGGCTTCAAACAAAGGCAAATCCAACACCCGTGCCGTATCTCGTATAGCCGATTTGGCGGCCATGGTACCGTAGGTTATAATTTGAGCCACTTGTTTGGATCCGTATTTGTTGATCACGTAATCCATCACGCTGCTTCGTCCTTCGTCATCAAAATCAATATCAATATCGGGTAAAGACACACGATCGGGATTGAGGAAACGCTCAAAAAGTAAATTGTACTTGAGCGGATCAATGTTGGTAATGCCCAAACAATAAGCCACCACCGATCCGGCTGCCGATCCCCTTCCCGGCCCAACCGAAACCCCCATTTCTCGGGCTGCTGCAATAAAGTCTTGTACAATCAAAAAATAGCCTGGATAGCCCGAATTTTCTATGGTGAGCAACTCAAAATCGACGCGCTCTTGAATCTCGGGAGTAATTTCGGCATACCGGCGTTGAGCCCCTTTAAAGGTGAGTTCTTTTAGATACTTATTTTCTCCGCGTTTGCCCCCATCTTGGGCATCTTCTGGCACAACAAATTCTAATGGAATTTCAAACTTAGGCAGCAATACTTCTCGAGCCAAGTTGTAAATTTCAACCTTATCTATTATCGTTTGTATAGTGGTAATTGCCTCGGGAATGTCTTGAAACAATTGCTTCATCTCGGCTCCCGACTTAAAATAATATTCATGATTGGCCAATCCATAACGATAGCCACGACCACGGCCAACGGGAGTACTTTGCTTTTCGCCGTCGCGCACACAGAGTAAAATATCGTGCGCATTGGCATCGGCTTTTTTAATGTAAAATGTATTGTTAGTCGCTATAACGGGAACTTGATGTTTTTTAGAAAGGGATAACAATCCTTGATTAACCCGATTTTCGTCTTCTTGGTTGTGGCGCATGAGTTCCAAATAGAAATCAGGACCAAACTGTTGTTTCCACCATAGGAGTGCTTCTTCGGCTTGGTTTTCGCCCAAATTCAATAATTTATTGGGCACCTCACCATACAAATTTCCTGACAAGACCATCAGATCTTCTTTGTATTGTACAATACATTTTTTATCTATACGAGGCACATAATAAAAACCATCGGTGTAAGCAATCGAGGATAATTTGGCCAAATTGTGGTAGCCATTTTTGTTTTTAGCCAAGAACACAACTTGGTAGCCGTTGTCTTTTCTAGACTTATCCAAATGGTCCTCGCAGACAAAAAACTCACAACCTACTATGGGCTTGATAGGCACATGATTGGGCTCTTCACCTTTTTCTATGGCAGCAGCATTTTTGCTATCTACTGATTTATTATGATTTAAAATGTCGCGCACAAAATGAAAAGCTCCCATCAAATTGGCGTGATCAGTAAGAGCTACGGCCGGCATGCGTTGGGCCGCCGTCTCAGCAACCAAACTGGCTACACTAATGGTAGATTGCAATACCGAAAATTGGGTGTGGTTATGTAAATGCGCAAATGTGGCGGCTTCTAAAACCTCAATATTGTTGGACACCTCTTGCTTAGACAGCGAGGGTACTTGCGCATCACCTTGCTGTTGACGCAAACGCGCAGAAGCTTCCTTAAGATTGGCGTGCTGCAAGCCCAATAAAGCAATTGGACGGGGATTTTTATGCTGAAATTCTTGAAAATAACCACCTTCTACGCGCAATTCTTGCGGAGTAAATACCTCTAAACGAATCAATTCTAAGAAACAGCGGCTTGTGGCCTCGACATCGGCGGTAGCGTTGTGTGCCTCGGCAAAAGGCACTTGAAATAAAAAAGAGTGTAGCTCGGTTAGTGTGGGTAATTTATATTTGCCGCCTCGACCGCCTGGCAACTGCAACAAGGATGCGGTGACTTCGGTACAGGTATCTAAAACGGGCTTTCCGGTTAAGGGGTTTTCCATTTCTAAACGGAAAAACTCGCAGCCCATGATGTTCAAATCAAAGCTTACATTTTGCCCAACTACAAATTGTGTTTTTTGGAGAACAGCTTGAAATTGGGCCAAAACTTCTGCCAACGGAACACCCTGCGCTTGGGCCAACTCGGTTGAAATACCGTGAATATTTTCAGCTTCGTAAGGAATATTATAGCCTTCGGGCTGGATCAAAAAATCACGGTGCTCCAAAATGCCTCCCATGGCGTCGTGTAATTGCCAAGCAATTTGCACACAGCGTGGCCAATTGTTAGTGTCAGACAAGGGGGCATCCCAACGTTTGGGCAAGCCGGTGGTTTCGGTATCAAAAATTAAATACATAGCTGAATTTGAAGTCCAAAGAAGCGTTTGCTCCTTTTGCCAAGGAGTTCCAAATTTAATTTTTTTTGAGCAGCGATTCGCGGGAAGTTATCAACAAAAAACCATTCCCAAAACTGAATTTTCAGCTTTAAGAATGGTTGATTTAAAAAATTATAAAGAAAATCTAAACCTAGATTTTATCCTTCTAATTAATAACCTCCTCGGTTTCCACCGCGATTGTTTCCTCCGTAACCGCCTCTAGAGTCACCTCTGTTGCTGTTAAAAGAACGTCTTTCGCCTTCTGGTTTTGGCTCTGATTTGTTTACCACAATGGCACGACCTTGAACGGTAGCCCCATTTAATTCGTCGATCGCTTTTTGCGCTTCGTCGTCATTAGGCATTTCAACAAAACCAAATCCTTTGCTTCTTCCGGTAAATTTATCCGAAATAATTTTTACAGAATCAACTGCACCGTAAGCCTCAAAAGACTCTCTTAAATCTGCTTCCTCAATACTGAATGGAAGACTTCCAACAAAAATGTTCATATGTACTTATTTATAATAATTGGAACAAATATAGCGGTATATAATTCTAAAGCACTATAAATCAAGTAAAATTACCAATAATAAAAAAACCGCCTGTAGAAAGCGGTTTAGAATTAGAGATTGTCATTGCTATTTATAGGCCGTCAACTATTTTAACTTTGTAAAAATAACCGCCTTGCACATTTACATTATCTGGCTCTTCTGAAGTTGCATCAGGATTAACAGCGTTGAATCGAAAATTTCCCGACACATACTCCCCATCGTATTCCGTAATTTCTATTTCGCCATTTCCTATTCCAATTCCAGTAGTGTAATTGGTTTCAACTGTGTTAATGATATAGGAATAAGATGCTGTTCGATTAAGTGTGGTTCCAAAAGTGTGGCGCACATACGTGTTTGGGAAATTTGGATCAATTAGGGTAGTTGGTTTTGGCACTGTTAATGACATGGACTCATTTAACTTAAACCCTTCAATAGTAAATTTACCATCTGCATAAAAAGTAGCCACTGCATCTCCTCCTTTCCAAGCTTGGTTGTCTTTCACACATTGAAACACCGATTTGTCATTAAACTGAATATCTTCTGTACAAGACTGGAGTGAAATAGCAACCAGAGCTAGAGCAAGTATTTTTTTCATTTTTGAAATTTTAAAGAACAAAAATAACTTTTTAAACCAAACTCACTACATTAATTTACAAAAATTCGACAACGAGTCAAGAAAAATAAGCGCTTAAATATTATTGCACAAGGGATTAGCATTTTTGAATATTAATTGTATATTTGCGCCCTTAATTAACCGAGGTCGAGTACCTCAAAATTTAATCACACGATTATGTCAGTAAAAATTAGATTACAAAGACATGGTAAAAAAGGGAAACCTTTTTACTGGGTAGTAGCGGCTGATGCTCGCTCAAAAAGAGATGGTAAATACCTTGAAAAAATTGGTACGTACAATCCAAACACTAACCCTGCAACTATCGAATTAAACTTGGATAGCGCAGTGCAATGGTTACACAATGGTGCTCAACCAACTGATACCGCAAGAGCGATTCTTTCGTACAAAGGAGCGTTATTGAAACACCACTTGGATGGCGGTATTCGAAAAGGTGCTTTAACGCAAGAACAAGCTGATGCTAAACTTGCCGCTTGGTTAGAAGCAAAAGCGGGTAAAGTAGATGCAAAAAAAGATGGATTGTCAAAAGCACAAGCTGATGCAAAAGCCAAAGCCTTGAAAGCTGAAAAAGAAGTAAATGCTAAACGTATGGCTGCTGCTGCTGAAGCAGAAGTTGCTGCACAAGAAGCAGAACAAGAAGAAGTAGTTGCCGAAGAAAGCGCTGAAGAAGTGGTAGCTGAAGTAGCTGTAGAAGAAACTCCTGCTGCTGAAGAAGTAGTGGCTGAAGAGGCTCCAGCTGTTGAAGAAGCTCCTGCATCAGAAGAAGCAGCTAGCGAAGGCGAAGAAGCCTAATTTTTAGCGACTCATGCGTAAAGAGGATTGCTTCTATTTAGGTAAAGTCGCAAAAAAGTTTAGTTTTAAGGGAGAAGTACTTGTCTATCTAGACACCGATGAACCCGAATTATATGAAGATATGGAATCAGTATTTGTTGAGTTCAACAAAAATCTGGTTCCATATTTTATTTCTAGCAGTTCCTTGCACAAAAATGATTTTTTACGTGTGCAATTTGAAGATGTCGACAACGAAGAAGAAGCCGACAAATTAGTGGGCTGTGCGGTATATCTTCCGCTGAGTCAATTGCCCAAATTAGAAGGCAATAAATTCTACTACCACGAAGTGATCGGCTTTGAAATAGAAGATAAACGCCTGGGTGTTATAGGTGTAATCCAATCGGTAAACGACTCGACGGCGCAACCGCTTTTTGAAGTACTCAACGGCTCGGTTGAACTACTCATTCCCATGATTGACCTGTTTTTGATTGAAATTGATCGCCCCAACAAGAAGGTTAAAATGAATCTGCCAGAAGGCTTGGTAGAGATGTATTTCTAGAAAAATTTCAAAATTCAAACTATAAAATTCCAAAAACCAATATATGCCATTAAAAACTATAAAAGCCAAACAAAAATTAGATAGAAAAAATATACAACCTTGAAGAACGCACCTTTCAATTTGCTAAAAGTTGCCGAATTTATATTTCTAAATTACCTAAAACAATTTCTAATCTTGAGGACGGCAAACAACTTGTAAGATCCTCTGGTTCGATTGGAGCCAATTATATTGAAGCAAACGAAAAACTAGGTGATAAAGATTTTGTATTTCGATTAAAGATATCCAGAAAAGAAGCGAAAGAATCAAAATACTGGTTGAAGTTACTTCATGAAATGAATTCAATGTTTTCAAACCAATCTGAAATTCTATTAACCGAAGTTGAAGAAATCAGAAAAATATTTTATGCAATTATAAATAAAACGAAAATTTCATAACTAATTCCTTTTTTGGAATTTGGATTTTGGAATTTGGAATTTGGAATTTTTTAATTGGAATTTTAAAATGCACTTTAAATTCAAACAATTCTCCATCAATCAAGACAAAACTGCCATGAAAGTGGGCACCGACGGAGTATTACTTGGCGCTTGGACACCACTTGATTTGATGCCCGAGAGCATTTTAGACATTGGCGCTGGTACGGGATTGATTGCTTTACAATTGGCCCAACGCAGTTCTGCCTTTCAGATTGATGCGCTTGAAATTGACGAACATGCCTACGAACAAGCCGTAGATAATTTTGAACAATCACCTTGGCGCGATCGGCTATTTTGTTACCATGCCGCTTTGGATGAATTGGTAGAAGAAGCCAAAGCCGAGCAAGAAGAAGTGGGCGAATCCAATTGTTATGATCTTATTGTTTGTAATCCACCCTTTTATAGTGAAGACTTCAAAACCAATGACGTTGCGCGTGATTTGGCTCGATTTCAGGACGCACTACCTTTTGAAGAATTGGTTGAAGCCGCCGATTTGTTGCTGAGCGACGAAGGTATTTTAGCTGTAATTATTCCCTTTAAAGAAGAAGAACGTTTTATAGCACTATGTGCCCAAAACCAACTTTTCCCCTACAAAATTACCCGGGTAAAAGGCAATCCGACTACTGCAATTGTACGCAGTTTATTGGCTTTTAGCAGAAATACCTTGGCTAAAATTCCCACAAACGAATTGGTTATCGAAAAAGATCGACACCAATACACACCTGAATACAGCGCACTTACACGAGATTTTTACCTCAAGATGGACTAAAGGAACACTCGAAAAATAACTACTGTTCATTCAAAACTCGAATTTGTTTACTTAAATTTGCAAACGATTTCGAACAAAATTTCGTTCAACACTAATCAAAAACCCTATGAAACCTGATTTATTTCAAGCTCCTGATTATTACAACTTAGACGATCTATTAACTGACGAACACAAATTGGTGCGCGATTCAGCACGTGCTTGGGTAAAGCGTGAAGTTTCTCCCATTATTGAAGACTATGCCCAACGCGCAGAATTTCCTAAACAAATCATCAAAGGATTAGGAGAAATTGGCGGCTTTGGTCCCTATATTCCAGAAGAATATGGTGGTGCTGGTTTAGATCAGATTTCCTATGGTTTAATCATGCAAGAAATTGAACGCGGTGATTCGGGTGTTCGATCTACCTCATCGGTACAATCATCTTTGGTGATGTATCCAATCTGGAAATTTGGAACAGAAGAACAACGCATGAAATATTTACCCAAGTTGGCTACCGGTGAAATGATGGGTTGTTTTGGCTTAACTGAACCTGATCATGGCTCAAATCCAAGTGGCATGACCAGTAACTTTAAAGACATGGGCGATCATTATTTGTTGAACGGCGCCAAAATGTGGATCTCGAATGCCCCATTTGCTGATATCGCTGTAGTTTGGGCTAAAAACGAAGAAGGAAGAATTCACGGACTCATTGTAGAACGCGGCATGGAAGGATTTACCACGCCAGAAACACACAACAAATGGTCACTTCGTGCCTCAGCGACTGGGGAATTGGTGTTTAACAACGTTAAGGTTCCAAAAGAAAACCTAATGCCGGGCAAAACTGGATTGGGTGCGCCCATGCAGTGTTTAGATTCAGCTCGTTACGGTATCGCTTGGGGTGCCATTGGTGCTGCCATGGATTGTTATGACACCGCTTTGCGTTATGCCAAAGAGCGTATCCAGTTTGACAAGCCGATAGCTGGAACCCAATTGCAACAAAAAAAATTGGCCGAAATGATTACCGAAATCACCAAAGCGCAGTTGTTAACTTGGCGTTTGGGTGTGTTGCGCAACGAAGGAAGAGCGACTACGGCTCAAATCTCAATGGCCAAACGCAACAATGTTGAAATGGCAATACACATCGCTCGTGAAGCCCGCCAAATTTTGGGTGGAATGGGAATTACTGGCGAATACTCGATCATGCGCCACAGCATGAACTTAGAGTCAGTGATAACTTATGAAGGAACACACGACATTCATTTGCTAATAACAGGGGCCGATATTACAGGAATTCCTGCCTTTAAATAAGCGTCAACAAGTATTAAAAAATACCTAAAATCACAAAATAAGCTTCACTGAAAAGGGGAGCTTATTTACTTTTACGGCAAAATATATTCCATGGAAATTTCTCGCATAAACCTGCAAATTCAACCCCAAAAAGACGCATTAATTCAGCATTCACTCTACCAAAAAGTGCAAACCATTGCCGATTTGCATGTTTTCTTGGAACAGCACATTTATGCCGTTTGGGATTTTATGTCGTTGCTTAAAGCACTTCAAATTAAACTTACTTGCACGAGCACACCTTGGATGCCAATTGGAAATCCGGCCTTACGCTATTTGATAAATGAGATTGTGGTGGCCGAAGAAACTGATTTGGCCATGGACGGAAGCCGACAAAGTCATTTTGAAATGTATTTGGACGCCATGCAACAATGCGGCGCCTCAACGGCTAATATCACTTCATTTTTAGATACTGTACAACGCACCCAAAATATTTTTGTGGCCATAAAATCGGCAGATTTACACCCCAAGGTAAAAGAATTTCTGAGTTTTACATTTCGTGTTATTGAAGAAGGGAAAGCCCACACTATTGCGGCTGCCTTTACTTTTGGCCGGGAAGATTTAATCCCCAGTATGTTTACTGAAATCTTACGTAATTTTCAAACCAATTTTCCCGAAACCGATTTGAGCAAATTGATTTATTATTTTGAACGCCACATCGAATTGGATGCCGATGAGCATGGTCCGATGGCGATGCAAATGATCACTGAATTGTGTGGATCTGATGCGCAAAAATGGGAAGAAGTGGCCCAAACCTCGGCCGAAGCCTTAGACAAACGATTGGGACTTTGGAATGCGATTGAAGAGAAAATAATGATGCAGCTCGAACTTGCATAAAACACTCATATTTGAAGTTAATTTATCAACGTATGCAGTGGCCGCAAAAAATTTTATTATTTGTAAGTTTTTGGCTTAGCAGTTGCAGTCCCGAACAAACGCTTCCGTATTATGTTGACAACCCATTCACCAAACAAATCAATTATTTGGCATTGGGCGACAGCTATACCATTGGACAAAGTGTATGCACCACGTGTAGATTTCCCGAACAATTAAAGTCACGCATACAAACCACCTACCCAAACAATCCTTTTCTGTTACAAGTCATTGCCAAAACGGGATGGACGACTACCAATCTACTTTCTGAAATTAATCTGGCCAATCCGTCTACCAATTTTGATTTGGTGACCTTATTAATCGGCGTAAACAACCAATACCAAGACAAACCTTTTTCGCTGTATGAACAAGAGTTTCCGGCATTGGTACAAAAAGCGATTCAATTGGCCAAAGGCGATAAATCAAATGTAATTGTCGTTTCGATTCCCGATTATGCCTATACGCCCTTTGGACAAGGCGCAACAGATATTACAACTGAACTCAATGCCTACAATACATTTGCGCAAAATTATTGCACTCAAAATCAAATTGAATTTGTTTACATTACCGACATCACTCAACAAGGATTAGCGAATCCAGCACTTGTAGCTGCAGATGGTTTGCATCCATCGGAATTGGCTTATGCGCAATTTGTAGAACGAATTTTACCCAAGGCCATTACGGTACTCGGTCAATAAATACAAAAGTTTGTGGAAAACTTGGATTAAGATTCGGGAGCCAATTCTATTTCTAGCCCGTTGATCTCTTCGGTAAGTTGAATTTGACAACCCAATCGGCTATTGGGTTTTACGTGAAAAGCTTCTGAAAGCATCGCCTCTTCTTCGTCTGATTTTTCAGGCAATTCTACTTCATTCATTACATAACATTGACAAGACGCACACATGGCCATGCCGCCGCAAATGCCAATGGTGCCTTCTTCAGCAATTTCATAGGCGCGGACCAACTCCATGATGTTCATATTCATGTCAGTAGGTGCTTGTACTTCGTGCACTTGTCCGTTTCTGTCGGTAATTTTAAGCGTAATATCCATCTTTAATCTATCGATTTGACTACTGCTTTCTCAGCTTCCTTGCGGGTGCCGTCAAAGCCATCCACACCAGAAACCGTAGTGTATTTAAGTACGTATTTTTTACCCGGATTTAAGCGTTGGTAGACACTTTGGCACATGAGTGTAGCCTCGTGAAATCCGCACAAAATGAGTTTTAATTTGCCCGGATAGGTATTCACATCGCCAATGGCATAAATGCCGGGAATGTTAGTTTGGTAATCGAGAGCATTATCAACTTTGATGGCGTTTTTCTCAATTTCCAATCCCCAATTGGCAATGGCACCCAACTTGGGCGTTAGTCCAAATAAGGGAATAAAGTAATCCGTTTCCAATACTTGCTGTACGCCTTCGTTTTCTAGGGTGATGGATTGCAAATGCCCATCGCCTTGAATCGCTACAACCTCGGCAGGCGTAATTAAATTTATTTTACCGCTTTTCTTTAATTCTTGCACCTTCTCTACCGAATCCAAGGCGCCTCGAAATTCGTTTCGGCGGTGCACCAAGGTTACTTGCGAAGCCACATCAGCCAAGAAGATACTCCAATCCAAGGCAGAATCTCCACCTCCGGCAATCACAATCTTTTTATTTCGAAATAATTCGGGGTCTTTTACAAAATATTCTACGCCGCGTTCTTCGTAATTTTCTATCCCTTCAATCAAGGGCTTACGGGGTTCAAAAGTGCCCAAACCGCCGGCAATTGCAACCGCTTTGGCTTGATGTTGGGTTCCTTTGTTGGTGGTAACAACAAAGGTGCCGTCGTCCAGTTTATCTATGGTTTCGGCAGTTTCAGCCAAGGTGAAACCGGGCTCAAATTGCTTGATTTGTTCCATCAAATTAGTTACTAATTCTCCGGCTAAAACCGAGGGATAACCCGGAATATCAAATATGGGTTTTTTAGGGTATAATTCAGCCAATTGTCCGCCAGGCTGTGGCAGTGCATCAATTAAATGGCATTTTAATTTGAGCAATCCCGCTTCAAATACGGTAAAGAGTCCGGTAGGTCCGGCGCCAATAATTAATATATCTGTTTGAATCATCTTATTCAATTTCGAAACAGCGTAGAAGAAGACTCGCTGGGATTTGTACTACAATAAATATTCCGTAACCTAGGAGATGTTCTCTACGGTCTCAATTTGCGGAGCATATTTTTTAATGGTGGTCTCCACACCCGCTCTTAACGTCATTTGGTTAACACTACAGCTGATGCAAGCGCCTTCTAACCGCACTTTTACATGCTTATTCTCTTCGATAGAAACCAAGGATATGTCTCCTCCATCTGAATTGAGAAAAGGTCTAATTTCGTCGAGTGCTTTCAGTACATTCTCGGTCAATTGTTCGTGGTTCATAGTCTACGCCTTTTGGTTATTAGTTGGACTTTATTATTTTTTAACAGCCGAACAACCGGCCATAGTTGTAATTTTGATTGCTTCGGTTGGGGGTAAAGCTTCGTTGCGATGCACCACTTGCTGAACCACATTTCGGGTTATGGTTTCAAAGACATTTGCTATGATTGAGTTGTCTTGCATAGCAGCAGGTCGTCCAATATCCCCCGCTTCGCGCACCGACTGCACCAAAGGCACTTCACCCAAAAAGGGTACTGCTAAATCATCGGCCAATTGCTGAGCGCCTTCTTGTCCAAAAATATAATACTTGTTATTGGGCAACTCTTCAGGGGTAAAATAAGCCATGTTTTCAACTATTCCCAAAATCGGAATGTTGATGCTCTCGGATAAAAACATCGAAACGCCTTTTCTGGCATCGGCAAGTGCTACCGCTTGTGGAGTGCTAACCACAACTGCACCAGTAATTGGCAACGATTGCATAATTGACAAATGTATATCGCCGGTTCCTGGAGGCAAGTCAATTAACATAAAATCCAATTGACCCCAATCGGCATCAAAGATCATTTGGGTTAGCGCTTTGGCCGCCATAGGACCGCGCCAAATTACCGCTTGACTGGGTGCCGTAAAAAACCCAATGGAAAGCAATTTGATTTCGTAGCTTTCAATCGGTTTCATTTTTGATTTTCCATCCACCTCAATCGAAATGGGTTTTTCATTCTCTACGTCAAACATAATAGGCATCGACGGGCCATAAATATCGGCATCTAAAATCCCGACTGAAAATCCCATCTTGGCCAACGAAACAGCCAAGTTGGCCGTAACAGTAGATTTTCCTACGCCGCCTTTTCCAGAAGCCACCGCAATTATATTGCTGATACCGGGAATGGGTTTGCCTTTAATTGATTGTGATGCTGCAGCAGCTGGTGCTTCTACTTTGGTATTTATTTTTACTACAGTTGCCGACGGAAACTGTTCATTTATCCGTTTTTTAATGTCGTCTTCGGCGCGCTTTTTAATGTGCATAGCAGGTGAACTAATTACTAAATCAACCACCACTTCATCACCAAAAACCACCACATTTTGTACCGCTCCGCTTTCGACCATATTTTTACCTTCGCCGGCAATTGATATGGATTCTAGGGCTTTTAAAATTTCTTTTCTGTCTAATTTCATAGGAAGAAAACTTCGCATTAGTGCTCAAAATTTTCGAACACAAATATAGGTTGAAAAGTTGAAATGCATATACCTGAAACACAAAAGTTTCAGCGGAATAAGAGGGAAAATAGTAGCGAATTAGCGCTGTATTTCCGGCTGCCAAAAATGCTTTTCGAAGGCTACAATTTGATTGTTTACCACGGTAATTCCTTCGTTTTCGAGCAATTGTTGCATGAGTGAAGTTCCTTGAAAATGATGCTTACCCGTGAGCAATCCGTTTCTATTGACCACGCGATGAGCAGGCACATCTGGCAAAGCATGTGAGGCGTTCATGGCATAACCAACCATGCGTGCCGATTGAGCTGATCCAATGGCTTTAGCAATGGCGCCGTAAGAGGTTACTTTCCCAAGCGGTATTTGACGAGCAACTTGGTATACGCGTTCAAAAAATGAAAGTTCGGGAAGGGATGAATCGTGCTTCATTTAGCAATAATATTTTACCACTTGATATAAGGTGAGTAAAGAAACTACTGAAGTAATACTGCCCATAATGACATTCATATTGCGGATCAAGTAATCGGTTTTGGATCGCAACCGATTAAATACTACTACATAGGCGTAAAATACTGTTAAGGATCCCAATAAAATACCCAGTACCAAACCATAAATCTCGGCTGTTTGAAAACCAAACAACCTATAGGAAGCCAAGGCTATACTTACGATGACATAATACGGAATAGGGAATAAATTGATGGCCGAAATAAACAAGCCCAATAAAAAAGCAGAGCGGCTCGTTTTTTTGACTAAGGCATTTTGAGAGACAAGTTGGGGCTTTTTTGCCAAAAAGAAAAAATAGATACTGGCTAGGGTAAAAATCACTAAGCCGATTTCACGCAAAATCAAATCAATTTCATGGTGGCTGTCTATGTATCTTGCACCGTACACCGAGATAAATGCTTGTACAGCGATTATTACCAATGCGCCAGAAACAAAGCCCATTGCGCGTGATTTTCCGTCCTCCAAACTAATTTTGGCGGCGGTCATGTTGATTAAACCTGGCGGAAAAATCCCCACAAATGCTGCTAAATAGCCTGCGATAAACGAAAAAAACACAGTCATCTATTTGATTTTGAAACGAATATACGTAATTGCTTTGTTTATTTCCAAATATTGTTTTTCATAGAAAGTTTGAATCGACGTAACTTCGGCCGGACTACCTTCATTTTTATATATATTATGGTTGGCATACTCTACTTCGTGTCCTTCGCCGTGCAATAACCCAAGGGTGTATCCATGCATAAATTCGCTGTCTGTTTTAAGGTGTACAACACCAGCGGGCTGCAAGATTTTTTTATACAACTGCAAAAAAACCGAATTGGTCATGCGGTGTTTGGTGCGCTTGTATTTGATTTGCGGATCAGGAAAGGTAATCCAAATTTCGGCTACTTCTCCGCCATTAAACAAGTGATCAATCAATTCGATTTGGGTGCGCACAAAGGCTACATTGTGCATGCCACTTTCTACTGCAGTCTTTGCACCTCGCCAAAATCGAGCACCTTTTATGTCGATACCGATGAAGTTTTTATTGGGATACCGCTCGGCCAAGCCCACACTGTATTCGCCTTTTCCACAGCCTAATTCCAACACAATTGGGTTGTTGTTCTTAAAAAAATCGGACCAGCGGCCTTTATACGGAAAGGCATCGGCAACCACCTCTTCTCGGGTAGGCTGAAACACATTGCTAAAGTTTTCGTTTTCTTTAAATCTTTTTAACTTATTTTTACTTCCCACGATATAATTTAATGTTTTGGCAAAACTAAGGAAATATTACTGACGATTATTGTAATTAAATTGCCGCTTTTACCCGCTTTAACTTTTTCATTTTTGACACCAAAATCATATCCAAACGCCGTATTAGTTGCCCCATTAAATTGGGGATTAGGCCACGCCACGCGATGCATTCCCATTATTCGTGCATTACAAGAAAACCACTATACGCCAATTATTGCCTCTGACGGCGAAGCATTGGACTTGTTGAAAAAAGAATTTCCCAATTTGCTTTGTTTGGACTTGCCTTCGTACCAAATTGAATACCCCGAAGACGCTTCAAAATTTAGATGGAAAATGATGCAACAATTGCCCAAAATACTAGAGGCGCTTTTGGCTGAAAAAAAAATAATCAAGAGTTGGGTTAACAAATACAATTTGTGTGGGATTATCTCCGACAACCGCTTGGGTGCGCGCTCTAAAAAAGTGCCTTCGGTATTTATAACGCACCAATTGCGGGTACTGACTGGTTCGACTACTTGGTTTTCGTCTTCGTTGCATCAAAACTTTATTCAAAAATTTGATGAAGTATGGATCCCTGACTTTGCGGACGAACTCAATTTGTCTGGAAAAATGGGACACCTTAAAAACCCAGAGCCAAACTATAAGTACATTGGACCTTTAAGTCGATTTACCAAAAAAGAGTTGCCTAAAAAATATGACTTATTTGTCTTGCTTTCAGGACCTGAGCCACATAGAGGAAAGATTGAAATTCAGTTGCGAGAGATGTTGAATAGCTTTACAGGAAACCTGCTTTTTGTGAGTGGTAAAATTGAAGCCGAGCAAAAAAAATTTCACTTGGACTCCCACACTTATTTCAATTTCATGACCTCTTCTCAAATTGAGAAAGCCATGCAAGAAAGTGCACTCGTGCTCTGTAGATCAGGCTACAGTTCGGTAATGGATTTGGTTGCCCTGAATAAAAAAGCATTTTTTATTCCTACACCAGGTCAATTTGAACAAGAATATTTGGCTAAACGTTTAAAAAAAGCTGGGGTTTTTCCATTTGCTAAACAAAGCCAATTTAAACTAGAGCATTTACTTGAGGTGGATTTATACAAGACGCCTTTTTCGAGTGAAAAAACAGAGAATTGGAAAAATTTATTGTGCCTTTTTGATCGTGAATGAAAATTCGGCACCTTGGCCTGGTTCACTTTCAACATAGATTTTTTGTTCGTGGGCCTCGATAATGTGTTTTACAATCGACAAGCCTAAACCGGATCCGCCAGCATCTCGCGAGCCCGATTTGTCAACTCTAAAAAAGCGCTCAAACAAACGCGGCAAATGTTGAGGCGCAATGCCTTCGCCGTCATCTTTTACACGCACCAATAATAAATTTTTGGTGAGTTGTTCGATACTCACTTCGGTAGTACCTTTTTCTTTGCCGTACTTTATTGAGTTTACAATCAAATTAATCAAAACTTGTTCGATTTTTTCTTTGTCGGCATTCACATAATAAGGCTTACTGTACTTCATGTCAAACATCAAGATGATGTCTTTTTTGGAGGCTTTCATTTCTAACAAATCAAAGACCTCTTGAATGAGTGGCACTATATCAAATTTTGTGGTATTTAATTGAAGATTTCCAACTTCTAGCTTTGTAATCATGTCCAAATCCTCTACAATACGAATGAGGCGTTCAACTCCTTTCTCAGCACGCGCTAGATAATTTTGACGAATGGTTTTGTCTTTGATGCCTCCCTCTAATACCGTTGATAAATAGCCTTGAACTGTAAACAAAGGCGTTTTAAGTTCGTGAGATACATTTCCTAAAAACTCTCTACGGTATTCTTCTCGTACTTTGAGCATCTCGATTTCGAGTTTTTTATTGGTAGCAAATTTCTTTACCTCACGGGTAAGGGTATCCATGTCGGTTGTTACAGAAACATTACTGAAGGAAGTGGAATCAAGTAAAGAAACGTCGTCGTAGATTTTTTTAACGCGTTGGTAAATAAATCGCTCAACACGGTATTGAATAATAAAAGTTGATGCCAAAAAAATAGAAGCGAAAAACCCCACGTATCCATACCAAGTTACAGGCAATAATTTAAAAAAAATTATGCCCAATAGGGTACAAATAAAACTGATGTAAAGTGCAGTGATTACTGCAAATTTGTATGTTTTTGTTAATCGAATCACCTAGATCTCAAACTTATATCCTACTCCTTTAAGTGTTTTGAAATAATCTTCACCAATTTTTTCGCGCAGTTTTCGGATATGTACGTCAATTGTTCTACCGCCAACGACCACTTCATTTCCCCACACACGCTCTAAAATTTCTTCTCTATTAAACACTTTACCGGGCTTCGAAGCTAGTAAATAAAACAGTTCAAACTCTTTTCTTGGAAGTACAATCTCCAATTGATTGTGAATAATTTTGTATTCTTCTCTATTGATTTCAATTGGACCAACATGTAAAGTTTGGCTATTTATTGATTCTGTAGCCTTCAAGCGACGCAACAAGGCTTTTACTTTACTAACCAAAACTTTGGGTTTAATTGGTTTTGTGATGTAGTCATCGGCTCCGGCATCAAATCCGGCTACTTGGGAGTAATCTTCACTGCGGGCGGTAAGAAATGCAATGATTACTTGTTCCATCTTAGGTAGTTTTCGAATCAACTCACAGGACTCAATCCCATCCATTTCGGGCATCATGACGTCTAAAATAATTAAATGTGGCAATTCTTTTTTGGCCATTTCAACTGCTTCTTTCCCATTGGAAGCGGTGCTAATTTTGTAGCCTTCTTGGCTTAAATTGTATCCTACAATTTCCAAGATATCCGGTTCATCATCTACCAATAATATTTTGATGTCTTTCTTTTTCATGCGTTTAAAAATACTTTTAAAAGGTATTCGTATTTAATCGATGGTAAATATATAGATTAATCACTATGGCATATCATTGCATTCAGGTAATTTAACGTAGTAATGATTTGTTCACATTAAATGCATAATATGGTAATAGTCACTTAACAATAGCTTAACAGTTCGGTAGTTCCTTTGCAAAAAATTTATTAAGTACACTACAATGAAATGTAAATTAATCTTTCCCTTTTTTTTGATAAGCTTTTTATCATTTGCACAAAACAAAGGAACACTTAGCGGAACATTAACAGATAAAGACCAAAACAATCTACCGCTTCCCTTTGCGAATGTGTTGATAAAAGGATCGACTACTGGAGTAACCACCGATGAAAAAGGAACCTACAAATTGAGTCTAAACCCCGGAACCTACACAGTACAATTTAGTTTTGTTGGCTATGAAAATAGTGAAGAAAAAATAACAATTAAAAGTGGCGAGACACTTACTATCAACAAAGCGCTAGGATCAGGTAGCTATCAATTGCAAGATGTAGTAATTAAAAAAGCTGCCAACCGAGAAAAAGAAACCGCACTCTTGTTGGAGCAAAAAAATGCGGTAGAAATTAAGCAGAGTATTGGCGCACAAGAAATGACTAGAAAAGGAGTGAGCAATGTGCAAGAAGGTCTAACCAAAATTACTGGCATTTCAAAAGTTGAATCACGTGGATTGTTTGTGCGTGGATTGGAAGAAAGATACAACAATTTGTTAATCAATGATCTACAAGCACCATCAAATAGTCCGTTTAAAAAAATTATACCTCTTGACTTATTTCCTACCGATATTGTAGGTGTGTTAAATGTATATAAAACCTTTAATCCAAATATACCCGGGGATTTTGCAGGTGCAACCATAAATATAGAAACCTCGCAGGCTAGATCTAGCATAACCAAAATTAGCACTAGTTTGGGGTATACAACCAACAACAATGGTCGTGATTTTCTACTATCTGAAAACGCGAATACTACACAAGGGTACTTAGGGCTTTTGGGCAACGATCGTGAATTGCCAGCCGTGTTTGGTAATGTACCCGGCGGCAAAATACTAACACCGGTTCAATACCAAGAGTCAAATAAAAACAATTCATGGAATGTAAATAACACAACTAGTCCGTTTAATTCTGGTATTGGATTTCTGCATACAGAAAAATTTAACTTAGAGAAAAATAGAAGTATTAGTTATATTTTTTCGTTTAATGCCGAAAATAAATACCAAGTTTTAGAAGGTGTTGATCGAACATTTAACCAAGGTCAAGGAAACTATGACAACAATTTCAAGGTGTCTAAATACAACTACACGACTTCTCTTTCGGGTTTAGTTGGTGTAAAATATAAATCTGAACGTTTTGACTTGGCCTATAATTCATTTGTTTTACGTGCTACTTCAAGTGTCATTCAAGACCAATTGGGTTACAAAAACAGTTTAAACACCAATCCCAATATTTTAATTCGGTTGAACCAATTTGAAGAATCAAAATACTGGAATAATCAATTGGTAGCCAATTACAAACTTACCCCAAGTGGAAAACATGCACTAAAAGGAGGATTTTCGTTTGTAAAAACAGCATTTGGATTACCTGACAGAAAAGTAATTACCGGAGAAAAAATAAACGAAACAGAGATCATAACTACCTACGGAGCAGATAATTTAATTCGACAATATTTTGATGTAGCAGGTGATCGATTCTTTTCGGGAATGGTTGAATATGCTTTAAAGCTAAAAGAAAAAGAAAACGGAAAAGACACCAAAATAACAATAGGATACAACGGCTTGAGTAACGAGGAGGTTTCGTCCTATCGATTTGTGTTTGGTAGGCCTTTGTTGGCTACGCCTTTTACAACCTCAATTAATTCAATTAACGAGGCCATTAGCAATGATGTAAACAATGGATTAGTGAAATTTACAGAGGAATCTACTGGTGATTGGCGTTCTAAATTGTATCAAAATGTGAATTCTACCTATGCTAATATTTTCTTTTCGATGGGTGAAAAATGGGATATTAATGGAGGTGTAAGATTTGAAAGTTCCATTCGACAAATTAAATACCGCCAAACTGGGGATGCCTTTGATGCCAAATACAGAAAATTAAACCTTAACAAAACGGATTTACTTCCTGCGGTGAACGTAAAATACACCTTGACTGAAAAGAGTAATGTTCGATTTGCTGCATCCAAAACAATTACACGACCCACATCAATTGAGATTCTTCCGGTGAACTTTGTAAATCCGGATGGAACGGTAGAAATTGGTAATCCAAAAATAATAAACAGCGACAATATTAATGTTGACTTGAAATATGAATTATTTCCAAAGACAAATCAGTTATTCGTGGTTGGATTGTTTGGGAAAAAAATTTCCAATCCAATAGAACGAATCTTCATTCCAACAGCAAGTAGCGGTGGCCAAATAATTACCTATGCTAACTCAAAAAGCGCTTTGCTATTTGGGGCTGAATTAGAAATTTTGATGCCATTGACCAAAATAAGTGCAGCCTTGTCAAATTTCTCATGGGGCTTTAACACCTCTGTTATGAAAACTGATGTAGAAGTAGATTTAGTTAAAAACCCATTGGAAAACAGCAAAAAAAGGGCCCTTCAAGGCGCATCGAATTGGTTAATTAATTCTGATTTGAAATATGATTTTAAATTTAAAGAAGAGATGAAAAATTCTATCTCGTTGGTTTATGGTGTATCGGGAGAACGCATCTTTGCGGTAGGTACAGCAGGCATAGATCACATTTATGAAAACCCATTTCAAAAATTAGATTTTATCTGGTCCAGCAAGTTATCTAAAAATATAGAGGTTAAATTAGCGATAGACAATATACTAAATCCTTCTTTCAAAAGAGAATTAGGGACGGCAAGTTCTCAAGAAATTACTGAAAATGATTTAACGGTTCGTGAATTCAAAAGAGGTACCGGGTTTTCATTGGGTGTAAATTATTCGTTTTAATCATAACAAGCTATTGCCCAAATTAAGCAACTGCGCACATAAAATTAACCTTCGCAAAACCTGTTAACTTCTAGTTTACATTCCATTTAAAATTTAATAATTATAAGGTAATGTTTAACTAACTCTACCTATTCCTATCGAAAATACCTTCGCAGTAAACATTTAAATCTAAAAAAATGAAAAAATTATTATTTTGCTTAGCTGCTTGTTCGAGTTTATTTGTCTCTTGTACATCTGATGATGAAAATGCAAATAACGCCCCAATTCCTACTGGAGAAATTTCTGGTGATTTTAGTGCAAATAGTTCTTTTGTAAAGGGTAATTACACCTTAAAAGGAACTGTTCGTGTTAAGTCGGGAGTAACATTAACCATTGATGCAGGTTCCGTAATTACAGCTGATGTAACCGACGGGGTAGATGCATTAGTAGTAGAAAATGGTGGAAAATTAATCATGATAGGAACTGCTGCTGAGCCAATTGTTTGTACCCATTTAACTAAAATACCCGGCTCATGGGGAGGCATCATTATTTATGGTGACGCGCCGATTGTAGGGGCAAATTCTGTTGCTAGCGCTACTTCAGAAGACGGACTTACAAGTTCTATTACAGGGACAGCCTATACTTACGGCGGATCTAATCCAACTCACAATGGTGGTACTTTACGCTATGTTCGTGTAGAGTATGCAGGTAAAAAAATTACAGATGGCACCAGTGAAATGAATGGGTTTTCTTTCTATTCAGTTGGGTCAGGAACCGTACTCGAGAATTTAGTGTCCTACAAAGGAGCAGACGATGGTTTCGAATTTTATGGCGGAACAGTAAGCGCTTCAAATCTAATCTCTTATGGAAACTCTGACGATTCTTTTGATTGGCAAGACGGTTGGAGAGGCCAGTTAAACAGCAATTGGTATGCTTCACAAGTTGGCACAGGAAACTTTGGTATGGAAATAGAAACCAAAAGTGTAAATAATGACTTTTGGCCTGTTATATCCAATATTACACTTAAAAGAGCAGCAGGAACTGTAACGGAAGGTGGAACATCTGCGGCAGAATATGATGCGATTCAATTTAAAAAACAAGGAAATGGTGATTTCTCGAACATTGTAATTTCAGGCTACACTACTGCTGGAGCAACTGCTGTTAGAATTCAAGATGCCGCAACCAATACAGGGCAAGTTGAAGGTCGTAAAATCAAATTATCAAATGTTACGATAAATGACGGAACAACTCCTTATGCTGGTTCAGCTAGTCTACAAGTTGTATTCAATCCTGCTGACTTTACTTTAAGCAATACAGCAACCGGGGCATCAATCACACCGGGTGCTTGGACAATCGTAGAAGGAATAAATCTATTAAATTAATTCACTGTTATCCATCAAAAACCAGGATCTTAATTCGTTTTTGGTATACTTTTGATTGCTAAGTAACCTTTGCGTATACGCATAAAAAAACCACCCTTTGGGTGGTTTTTTGCTTTTATATTTCATTAATTTTTTGATGCCAAGGCCGTTGAAGTAGATTCTGTAATCGAAACAATTTGATTGGACACGTAGTCAATTTCTTTAACGGGTAGGGTATGCGAATATACTTTCCATTTACCTGTTTTGGCTCCATTTTTGTACTCTGCAATCGACAGCACATTGCCATTTTGGTCATACGAAATCCATTTACCTTCTAGTTTCCCATCAAGAAAATGACCCACTTGTTGAACGGCTCCGTTCTCAAAATAGTAGGTTGCTTTAACTTGGTTACCAATTATTTCTAATTCTGGCGCGCTGTTTTGTGCATAAGTTAGAGACGAAACTAACAAAGCTATAAAGAGTAATTTTTTCATGATATAGGTATTTGGGTTAATAATTCGATACCAAATATATATTTTATTTTACAATAACAAAACTTTTTGTTTACAATTTCTTAACATTGAAACATAAAACGGTCAAGAAGTAGTTCAACCTATCGTTAAAAAAAGCTGCAAAAACTATTGAACCTAAATTATATACCTATATTTGCGCCATAGATTTAACCAAAATGCTTCAGTATAAAAACTACATAGCCATTTTTTGTTCTTTGTTTTTTTGCTCTGTTCAAGGACAAGAAATCAAATCACAACAAGAATTACCCGGATTTTATCCCAATCCCGTAAGTAATGGCAAATTATACTTGACTTCAAAATCAACTCTTGACAAAGAAGTTGTAATATTTGATGTGTTGGGGAAAAAAGTATTTCAAGTGGTGGCCTCTTCCAAAGAAATTTCAATTGCCAACTTAACTCCAGGGGTCTATATTATAAAATTACGTGAAGGAGATTTATCCTCTACTAGAAAACTGATTATCAAATAATAGATTTCTATTGTTCTCCATTTAATCATCATTATTTAATTCAAATTCCACCACCTTGTGTAATTTGTTTCTATATTTGTCCACTAATTTTCTTAATTTTTATTCAATGAAAAAACTTTACTTTTTAGTTTCATTAGTAGTGAGCGCAACGGCTATTGCTCAAACCTTCTACTCTGAAAACATGGGAACGCCAACTGCAACAACTGCCATTAGCGCACATGTATTTCAAAACGCATCGCCAATAGTATATTCTGGTACGGCAGATGCTCGAGCAACAACTCCATCATCGGGATACAATGGAGCATCAGGAAGCGGGAATATCTTAATCAATGCCATTGATGAATTCTTTCAAATTGACGGGCTCAATTCTTCAGCCTATTCATCTGCTGATTTGCAACTTAGTTTTGGAGTAAATACTCCTACAAATGTGAGCAACGTTTTGACTGTAGAAGTAAGTACAGATGCCACAAATTGGACAGCTATCACTTACACACCTACTGGAACAGGCTGGACTTTAGCAACCATAAGCGGTGGAGTAATTCCATCATCAGCAACGCTTTCCATTCGATTTAAATCTTCAACTACTTTACAATACCGAATCGATGATGTAAAGCTTAGCAGCGTTTCTGCTTCTTGTACATTAGTTTTGGGAACTGTAACAGCAGCTTGTGATGTTTTAACTTTAGGAACTGACACGTATACCGCTACAATCCCTTACACAGGGGGTGGGAATGCAACATATAGTATCGTTCCAAATGCAGGTACAGTAGGCGGAGATAATCCATCAGCACTAGCTGCAGGAAATATAACCATTTCTGGTATTCCAGAAGGGACTGTGTTTTCTGTCACCATCACTGGTGGTACATGTAATTTATCTGCTAGTATTAATTCCCCCGAATGTAAACCAATTAATCCATTGCCCTATAGTGAGTCATTTAATTATGCCGTGGGCAGTTCGCTGGGTAACTCACAAAAATGGACCAATCAAAATTCTGGTGATGCTATTCTTGTTGCTGCAGGTAATTTATCTTACCCAAATTTTTCGAATGTAAGTGGTAATTCAATCACTTTTTCTGGTGCTGGAATAGATTGTTTTACTCCATTCACTTCAACTTCAACAGGAACTGTTTATGCCTCATTTATGCTTAACATTACCGATATGGCTAATGTAACAGTTGATCTTTCAGAAACTTATTTTGTAGGCGTTACTGGCGTTGACAAATCATACAAATCAAGAATGTTTTTCAAGAAAAATGGCACGCAATACCAATTGGGATTTGACACCTTGAATGCTACAACCAATTATGATCCGGCCGTATATAACACAGGTGATGTTGTATTTATTGTTATGGGCTATGATTTTGGCACAAATTTATTGAGCGCATGGATCAACCCAAACTTGAGTACATTTACTGCTGCTACTCCAGCGACTTTAACTGCAACTCCAGCAGTAGCCTTTACTGATTTAGGAGGTTTCATTATTCGTCAAGATGACAATGCAAAAACACCTACCATGATTATTGATGAGTTGCGTATTAATACTTCAATTGGAGGATTATTAGCAGTAAATGCAACTGCTATTAAAGGATTAAAAGTATATCCAAACCCTATTAAAAACGGTAAATTAACCATAGAAACCGCTTCAAATACAACAAAAGCCATTGCTATTTTTGATGCCTTAGGTAAGCAAATTCTTGGCACGGTTACAATCGAAAATACGATTGATGTAAGCGCGTTGCAAGCTGGAGTTTATGTAATTAAAATTACAGAAGACGGCAAAACGGCTACTCAAAAATTGGTAGTAGAGTAATTTCTGCCCACTTTCATTTTAAAAAGCTCCGCAGTTTGTGGAGCTTTTTTAGTTTTAACCCTTGCCTTCCGTATATTTGTATCCGATAAATTTAACCTTGTGAGCTCCACTACGGACATCTTCTCGATTTACAGTCCCAAGCAATTTGAAAAAATAGCGCTCAAGACGTTTCGGCACCAATTTGACCACAATCCGGTATATCAACAATGGTGCAAATTAGTCAAGTCAGACAAACAATCGGTTTCAAGAATAACCGACATTCCTTTTTTGCCCATTTCTTTTTTTAAAACCCATACCGTTATTTCAGGTGAATCACCAATTGAAACTACTTTTCGAAGCAGTGGTACTACTGGCGTAAGTACCAGTGCACATCACCTAACCGATGTTTCGCTATACGAAGCCAGTTACCTCAATGGCTTTGCGCAGTTTTACGGCAATATTGAGAATTATACTGTATTAGCCCTCCTTCCCTCTTATTTGGAACGGAATGATTCATCGCTTATTTACATGGTTAAGGATTTAATCAAAAAATCAAACAAAGTAGATTCTGGATTTTATTTACACAATTACCACGAACTACTGCACACACTTCTTCGACTTGATCAAGCGGGAGAAAATGTGTTACTTATAGGTGTCACCTATGCCTTATTAGACCTCATTGAATTACAACCCGTTCAATTAAACAACACCATCATTATGGAAACGGGCGGGATGAAAGGCAAACGCAAAGAACTCATCCGCGAAGAATTACACGAGCAACTTTGCCATGGATTTGGCGTATCAACCATACACTCCGAATACGGCATGACCGAATTACTTTCACAAGCATATTCTTATGGCAATGGCGTTTTTGAATGTCCGCCTTGGATGCAAGTACTCCTTCGCGATACTGACGATGCGTTACGTTATGTATCCAACGGAAAAACAGGCGGAATCAATGTAATTGATTTGAGTAATATCAATTCGTGCTCCTTTATAGCTACACAAGATTTGGGAAAAAAATATGACAATGGCCGATTTGAAGTGTTGGGCCGTTTTGACAGCAGCGATATTCGAGGCTGTAATTTGATGGTGATGTAATACAAGACTAGACCACGCGGACAATAAAGTAGTTCTTTTTGCCGCGTTGCAACAAAACAAATTGGTTGTTTATCAAATCCTGCAACGATAAGCGATAGGCTTCAGTTACTTTTTCTCGATTAACTGCTATCGAATTTTCTGTCAAGGCACGGCGTGCTTCGCCATTTGATTTTAAAAATCCCGTTTTTTCGTTTAAAACTGTTACAATATCGAGGCCATTCGTTAACTCAGCGCGGGAAATTTCAGCTTGTGGCACTCCCTCAAAAACTTCTAAAAAGGTAGCTGCATCCAATGCCTTCAAATCATCAGCTGATGCGTTTCCGAACAAAATCCCTGAAGCTTGAATGGCTTTGACCAAGGCCTCACTGCCGTGCACAAAACTAGTCACTTCCTCGGCTAAACGTTTTTGCAATACACGAAGATGTGGCGCTTCTTGGTGTTCAACCAGTAAAGCTTGAACGGTAGCTTGATCTAAAAACGTAAATATCTTGATGTATTTTTCGGCATCGACATCGGTGGTGTTGATCCAAAACTGGTAAAATTTATAGACTGATGTTTTGTCGGCGGTGAGCCATACATTTCCGCCCTCGGTTTTCCCAAATTTAGAACCATCTGCCTTTGTGATTAAGGGACAGGTAAGCGCAAATGCTTTAGCCCCTTCGCCCGAATGATCGGTATTCATTCTGCGCACCAACTCGGTGCCGGTGGTGATATTACCCCACTGATCACTTCCACCCATTTGCAGTAAACAAGCATAGTGTTTGTGTAAATAATAAAAATCATATCCCTGAATAAGTTGGTAGGTAAATTCGGTAAACGACATGCCCTCGCCTTCGGCCGACAAGCGTTTTTTAACCGAATCTTTTGCCATCATGTAATTTACGGTGATGCGTTTGCCTACTTCGCGGGCAAAATCAATAAATGAAAACGACTTCATCCAATCGTAATTATTTACTAAAATTGGGGCGTTTTGGCCTTGTGCATTGAAATCCAAAAAGCGACTCAAAACAGCTTTAATCCCATTTACATTTTGAGTCAAGGTTGCTTCGTCTAGTAAATTGCGTTCGTCCGATTTGCCCGATGGATCACCAATCATTCCGGTGGCACCACCCACCAAAGCAATGGGTTTGTGGCCAAATTTTTGCAAGTGAACCAACAAAATAATCGGAACTAAACTGCCTATGTGCAAGGAATCCGAAGTAGGATCAAAACCAATATACGTTGGCGTTGATTCTTTGAGTAATTGTTCTTCTGTTCCTGGCATCATGTCGTGCACCAAGCCACGCCATTGCAATTCTGCGATAAGGTTTTCCATCGGGTAAGGGATTTGCGCAAAGATAGTTTTAATTGGATAAATTGAAAATGGAATTCCAGTAAAAATAGGACAAACTAATTATCTTTGTCCCATGATTTTAATCACAGGCGCAACTGGTTTAGTAGGAGCACATCTCGCCCTTCGTTTGGTAGAAAACAACGAATCTGTACGTGCCATTTACCGCAACGAATCTGCTATAGCTAAAACCAAAAAACTCTTTGATGGGTACGGAAAATTAAATTTATTTTCCCAGATCGAATGGATACAAGGCGATATTACCGAGTTGCCTCAATTAACTCATGCCTTTGAGCAAATTACCCAAGTTTATCATTGTGCAGGTTTAATCTCATTCGATCCTGCCGACGAAGAGTTGTTGCGTAAAACTAACATCGAAGGCACAGCAAATGTGGTTAATTTATGCTTGTCCTTTGAGATTCAAAAACTTTGTTATGTAAGTTCCATAGCTACCATTGGAAATTCACCTATTGCCAAAATTCCATGCAACGAAACACATGAATGGAACCCCGAACTTCTCCACACCGATTATGCCATTTCTAAATATGGTGCCGAAATGGAAATTTGGCGTGGCTATCAAGAGGGACTTTCTGTAGTAATCGTTAATCCAGGTGTGATATTAGGGCCCTATTTTTGGGAAACTGGAAGTGGAGAGCTGTTTACTAAAGTAGCACAAAAATTTCCGTTTTACACCCGTGGAGCAACTGGATTTGTGGGTGTCGATGATGTTGTTCAACTTATGGTTCAACTTATGGAAAAACCCATCTCGGGAGAGCGCTACATTCTCGTAGCCGAAAACCTTACCTATGAAGCAATTGTAAAACAAATTGCTGGCGCTTTTGCTGTTGAAATTCGTTGGATTTTGATTGCCAATTGGATGCTTTGGACGGCCTGGGTAATTGATTTTTTTCTGGGATTTGTTGTTGGCAAAAAAAGGGTGTTGAGCAAACAATTGGTTAGAACCTTGTCCGAAAATGAGCATTACTCATCAGAAAAAATTTCGAAAGAACTAAACTACTCGTTTGTTCCTATTTCAACGGTAATCAATGAAACCGCTCAACTATTCAAGAAAAATTAATTTTCCGTTGGTTTTTGATTGCCCGTCTTAAGCGCTTCTGCCTCGTATTTTTTCTTTTCGGCTTCTAGGAGTTGGTTTACTTTCTCAAACATTTTCTTATACCGCACCATATCGGCTGCATAATATTGATTATTTTGAGCAAACTGCAAACTGTCAACCTGGTATTTTTTTAACAAATATTCTCTCGAATCAACAGGATTAGCCGTTGGCGAATTTAAGTTGTATGATTTTAAGGCATCCATTACGGCTATATCATACAAAATGGCAATCATTTTATCTTCTTCAATAAACGTATCGGGTTTTTCCAGTCCTTGTTTACAAGACACAAATTGCAAGGCCAAAAGCAGTAGTAATCCTATTTTTTTCATCTTATTCACGATCAAATAACAAACGTTTTCCAGCTCTTTTTTCACTCACTACCCCGTTGGCATAAGCCAAATGTCCGTTTACAAATGTATGGGTAATTTTGGCTTTAAAAGTAGTCCCTTCAAATGGCGACCAGCCACAGTGGTACAGGATATTTTCTTTGTTCACTGTCCACGGATCATTTGGATTTACAAGTACTAAATCGGCAAAAAATCCGGGCTTGATGTATCCTCTTTTTTCAACTTGAAACAAAATGGCAGGATTGTGCGCCATTTTTTGAACTATTTTTTCAACACTAATTCTACCTTGATAGTGCGCTTCAAGTAGAGCAACAAGGGCATGTTGAACCAATGGCCCTCCAGATGGTGCATCGAGGTAGGATTTACTTTTTTCTTCCCAAGTATGCGGAGCATGATCGGTGGCAATCACATCGATTCGATCGTCATTTAGTGCTTCCCACAAGGCTTCGCGATCGGCGGCAGTTTTTACAGCAGGATTCCACTTGATGCTATTGCCCTTGGTTTCATAATCATCATTTGTAAACCACAAGTGATGAATACACACCTCAGCTGTTATTTTCTTTTCTCGTAACGGAATATCGTTGCGAAACAAGGCCATCTCTTTAGCGGTTGAAAGATGAAATACATGAAGTTTTGCACCCGTTTTTTGCGCTAAAGCTACCGCTTTTGAAGAGGACAAATAGCAGGCTTCTGTACTGCGGATAAGATGATGTGCAGATACCGGAATAGCATTGCCGTATTTTTGTTTGTATTCTTCCAAATTGGCTCGAATGGTGGTCTCGTCTTCACAATGTACGTCAATGATGAGTGGAGTTGACGAAAATATTTGCTCCAAGGCTTCAGTATTATCTACCAACATATTGCCAGTGGACGAGCCCAAAAATAACTTTATTCCGGCTACATTTTTGGGATTAGTTTTTAAGAGTTCCTCCAAGTTCGTATTGGTTCCTCCCATTAAAAAAGAATAATTGGCATACGAATCAGTAGCTGCAATCTGGTATTTTTCTTCAAGTAAATCTTGGGTAACCGCATTGGGCACTGTATTGGGCTGCTCCATGTAAGAAGTGATTCCGCCCGCAACTGCGGCTCTGGATTCGGATGCAATTGTTCCTTTGTGTGTTAATCCTGGTTCTCTAAAATGCACTTGGTCATCAATCATTCCCGGCATAAGCCATAAGCCTTCAGCATCAATTAGTTGGGCGTCATCTGGCGTGGTCAAAAAGGTGTCTACCGCTACGATATACTCGTTTTCAATGAGTACATCACCTACAAATGAACGTCCCTCATTAACTATAGTTGCGTTCTTGATAATAATTTTTGACATGTTATAATCGATTTAAAAATTTTCTTATACGCAGGGAGATAACACCAAAAATAGCCTCTTTAATAATGGCATTACTCATTTTTGATTGGCCTTTAGTTCGGTCTGTAAAAATGATAGGAACCTCTTGAATGGTTAAGTTTTTAGCAAAAATTCGGTACTTCATTTCTATTTGAAATGCATACCCAATAAATTTTATTTTAGATAAATTGACCGATTCCAAGGCAGATCTTCGGTAACAGATAAACCCTGCTGTTGCATCATGAATGTGCATTCCTGTAATGAGACGCACATAAACAGAGGCAAAATAAGACAAGAGCACCCTGCTTAAAGGCCAATTGACCACATTTACACCCGTAACATAACGGGAGCCAATAGCCAAATCGGCAGTACCAATATGACAGGCATCATAAAGCTTGATAAGATCGTTGGGGTTGTGCGAAAAATCGGCATCCATTTCAAATATATAGGCATACGAACGCAGTAATGCCCAGCGAAAACCATGCACATAAGCCGTGCCTAATCCTGATTTTTTGGCGCGTTCTTCTAGAAAAAGTCGTTCTGGAAATTCCAACTGCAACTGCTTGATCTTAACCGAAGTTCCATCGGGAGATCCATCGTCAACCACTAATAAATCAAAAGAGTGCGGTAAATTCATCACGGTTCGAATCATGGATTCGATGTTTTCAATCTCATTATAAGTAGGGATAATTACAATACTGTCGCTCATAGATGAATAAATCTGCTTCCAAAAATAAACTATTTATAACAGTTGCTTCATAGAAAAAAGTTAATAATTGAGACTAAAAAAAGAACTACATCCCTTTACCAAACATAAACCGTTTGATTAAGCGGTTTGCTGAAAAAATCTATTAATTTTGCAGACAGATGATTGCTACTGAATTACATCCTAGGGTATTGGATTCCATTGATTGGGTCACTTTTTTATTTGTGTTGATGTTGGTATTGTTGGCCCTGTGCAAATCATTATTCGAAACCCGATTTACTGATTTTATTCGACTGATTGTTTCAGACAAATACCTCAAGATTTACAAAGACAGCTCCCATCTTTGGAGCGGATTTACCTTAATCCTATTTGTAGTTCAAATGCTGTCGATTTCCTTTTTTATGCAGCTGTGTTTACATCAATTTTATTTCACAAGTAAAGCAGATGGAATCGTATTTATTCAATTGTTTACTTACAGCAGTGTTTTTGTGTTGTCCAAATTCTTAATTGATAAAATCATTGCGACTGCATTTTCAATGGAAGAATTTGCCGATCAATTTAACCTTCAAAAAGCCAGTTATAGAAATTACATTGCCTTACTGCTTTTTCCAATTAATGTAGTATTGTATTACAATGAATCACTACCCAATCTTTTGTTTAACGTATTGATTTTTTTGATTTTAACAGCGAATCTCTTTACCTATTTGACTTCGTTGAAGAATCATCAAAATTTATTAGTAGGCAAGTTGTTTTATTTTATTTTATATCTTTGCGCACTTGAAATAGCGCCCTACTATTTCTTGTATTATTGGTTTACAAAAAGTTAGCAATACAGAACATGACACAAATGAAAGTGAAGACAATTTTGGTGTCCCAACCAGAACCAAAGGTAGAGAACTCTCCCTACTTTGATTTGCAACAAAAGCATAAAATTAAAATTGATTTCAGGCCATTTATACATGTTGAAGGGGTCAATGCAAAAGATGTTCGTTTACAAAAAATCGACCTCAACAACTACACGGCAATCATTTTAACCAGCCGAAACTCGGTGGATCACTTTTTTAGAGTTGCTGAAGAAATGCGCTACAAAATCCCTGAAGGGTTAAAATACTTTTGTCAATCAGAAGCGATTGCCTTTTACTTGCAGAAATATGTAGTATACCGCAAGCGAAAAATATATGTGGGACAAAAAGATTTTGCCGACATGTCTCCACTGATCAAAAAATACAAAGAAGAAAAATTCTTATTGCCCGCTTCTGATCAACTAAATGCTGATGCGCCGCAAACACTAAACAACCTAAAAGTAAACTGGACACAGGGTACCTTTTACAAAACAGTACAAAGCGATTTGTCTGATTTAGCCGACGTATACTATGATGTTTTGGCCTTTTTCAGTCCAACTGGAATCAAATCGTTGTTTATGAATTTCCCTGATTTCAAGCAAAATGATACCCGAATAGCAGTTTTCGGAAGCACCACGCAAAAAGAAGCCTTAGATCACGGCTTGCGCATCGATATTTTGGCGCCAACGCCTGAAACGCCATCGATGACCATGGCTTTAGACAAATACATAACTGAAGCCAACAAGGGAAAATAATTTTCAGCTTTGAGTATAAAAAAAGAGTCGCTAAACAATAGCGACTCTTTTTTTATACCTGTGGTCCTGCTTTGACCAATTGTTGGCCCTCAGCGGTATCGGTATATTGTTGAAAATTTTTGACAAACAACCCTCCCAATTCTGTAGCTTTTTCGGTCCAAAGTTGTGCGTCAGCATACGTTTTTCTAGGATCTAAAATACCGCTCGAAACCTCAGCCAGTTCTGTTGGAATTTGAAAATTATACACAGGCAAAGTATGCATCTCTGCCTGATCAATTGATCCATCTAAAATTCGGTCAATAATGGCTCGGGTATCTTTGATAGAAATTCGTTTGCCGCTGCCGTTCCATCCGGTATTAACCATGTAGGCTTGGGCTTGGTGTTGTTGCATTTTTTTTACCAATTCTTCGCCATATTTAGTGGGGTGCAATGACAAGAAAGCTTTACCAAAACAAGCCGAAAAAGTAGGCTCGGGTTTGGTTACGCCACGCTCAGTCCCAGCTAATTTGGCTGTGAATCCCGATAAAAAATAATACTTCGTTTGCTCAGGTGTTAATTTGGCTACTGGAGGCATTACGCCAAATGCATCGGCCGTAAGAAAAATTACTTTGTTGGCATGTCCTGCCTTTGAAACCGGTTTTACTATATTGTGAATGTGATTGATTGGATAGGAAACGCGTGTATTTTGAGTAACAGAACCGTCAGTGAAATCGATTTTGCCTTGGGCATCAACGGTAACATTTTCTAACAAGGCATCGCGTTTGATGGCTTGGTAAATATCGGGTTCATTTATTGGGCTTAAATCGATAGTCTTGGCATAGCATCCGCCTTCAAAATTGAAAACGCCCTCGTCATCCCAGCCGTGTTCATCATCGCCAATTAATTCGCGTTTAGGATCGGTTGATAAGGTAGTTTTACCTGTGCCTGACAAACCAAAAAAGATGGCTACGTCATTATCTTTTCCTTTGTTGGCCGAACAATGCATGGAAGCAATTCCGCGCAAAGGGAGATAATAATTCATCATCGAGAACAAGCCCTTTTTCATTTCACCACCGTACCAAGTACCACCAATCAGTTGAATTTTTTCGGTGAGATTAAACGCTACATATACCTCCGAATTTAAACCATGAGCCGCATAGTCTTTGAATCCACTTTTGGACGCATTCATTACTACAAAATCGGGCTCTCCAAATTGCTCTAATTCAGCTACCGTAGGACGTATAAACATATTGGTTACAAAATGGGCTTGCCAAGCCACTTCCATAATGAAACGTACTTTTAATCGGGTATTGGCATTGGCACCACAAAAGGCATCGACTACATACAAGGTCTTATTAGAAAGTTGCGAAACTGTACTGCTTTTTAAAGCGTTCCAAGTAGCCGGCGATATGGGTTTATTGTCGTTGGGCGCTTTTTCAGAAGGCCACCAAATGGTGTCTTGTGTGATTGCGTCTTTTACAATGTATTTGTCTTTGGGCGATCGGCCGGTAAAAATTCCGGTCATTACATTTACCGCACCCAACTCGGTGAGTTGTCCTTTTTCAAAGCCTTCAAGCTGATCATTTAGTTCGGCTTGAAATAAAAAATCATAAGTTGGGTTGTGGTGGATTTTGACTGTATTTTCAATACCATAATCGGATAACGAAATCGATTTCGTAAATGAGGCGTATGTATCCATAAATTTGGGTTTGGGTTTACTATTTTATTTTGGCTACAAAAGTAAAAATTAAATAGTGTACGCCACCACAAAAATTAAGTTATTCAGCTTTTTTCTTGTAAACCCCTATAAATAGTGTGATCCAAGCGCTTATGAGCAATGCACCCCCCAATGGGGTTACCAAACCTATCGGAGTAAAATCAGTCCCAGAAAGCGCCGAAGTTGTAAGCAAATAAATCGAACCGGAGAAAAATAGTACTCCAAAAAGGGTCATGGAAAAAATTTGTTTTTTTCGCGCATCGTCAACCAAAGAAGTTGTGGCTATATACAATAAAAATAGCGCATGATACAGTTGGTAACGCACACCTGTTTCAAAAGAAACCAAAGCATCTGGAGTGAGTACTTTTTTTAAAGCATGAGCGCCAAATGCGCCAAAAATAACGGCGGTTACTCCAAAAGCAATGGCCATTAAAGTGATTTTTCTTTCCATTTTAAAAGTTTATATACTAATCATCAAAAATAGTTGTTATAGAAAGACAAAAAAATTATTTATTACATGAAAAAAATCTTTTCAATTCTAGCAATTGCAATCATTTGGCCCGCATTTTCACAAAAAAGTGCTGTTCCTGTTGGCGAACAATTAGTTTTTTCTGCTTCTTACAACATGGCTGGACTCCTAACGCAATTGGCACAAGTTACCCTAAGCACCGAATCGGTAAGTACTTCAAAAAAAACACTACTCCATCTCAGTTGCGAAGCGGCCACTTTTAGCAAATGGGACAGTTTCTTCAAGATTAGAGACTCCTATGAGTCTTATGTAGATCCGTTTTCGCTTAAACCTAGTTTGTACAAGCGTGACATTTATGAAGGCGGCTACACCAAAAAAGAAAAATACCTTTTTCAAAAAGACGGAAAAACAATTGCAACCACTGTACAAAAGAAAAAAAAGCCTGAAAGTCACTCAACCCTTGTAATCAAATCTGGCACCCAAGATATTGTTTCGCTCATTTACAAATTAAGAACGATAGATTTCACTCATCAAACCAAACAACAACTCACCCGATTTACTGCTGTTTTTGACGAAAAAGAATTAGGTGTAACGGTCAAATACTTGGGAACCGAACGCATCAATGCCGGTGTATTGGGCGAAAAATTGTGTTATAAAATTTCCATCGGCGCACAAACCAATGCCCTGCGTGGAACCGACAAAAACCTCATTTGGCTCACTGCCGATGATCAAAAAATTCCGTGCTTAATCCGTTTCAGCATCCCAGTCGGAACCGGACAATTGATACTAACTAAACGAACTAAAAACTAAATTTCTATGCGAAAACTTGCACTTATATTGGCTTTCCTATTTGTCGCTATCAGCGTTTTATTTATTATACTTCCCATGGGAACAATTGGACTGATTCCGGTTGCATTAGGTTTGGTTTGTAGCGGTTTAGCTTGGTTGAAATCAACTGCTGCACAAAAAAAATGGCCTGTGATTTTATTGCTGATTCAAGCCACAATCCTCCTATTTATTGTAGTACGAAGTTTTATTCCCGATGAGGTTGCGCCAGACAAACAATTTGAACAACGCAAGGAAATCAACAAAAAACAAGATTTAGAAGACCTAGAAAATCTATAATTTTAACCGATTTTTGATTTCTTTGGGCAGATTTTTTTAACTGCTACAAATTGATACCTTTGGGCGTTAATTGACCGGTTTACCATGAGAAATATCCTAATTATTGGTGCAGGGCGCTCGGCAACTTCCTTAATTCACTACCTAATGAATAAGGCTGAAGCAGAACAATTGCACTTATTTATTGCCGATTTATCGCTTGAATTGGCTCAACAAAAAACCAAGAATCATCCGCATACCACCGCCATAGCGTTAGACATTTTTAATGCCGATGCCCGTGCAGCAGCGATTCAACAAGTAGACTTAGTGATTTCGATGTTACCGGCCCACTTGCACATCGAAGTAGCCAAAGATTGCATTACCTATAAAAAACATTTGGTTACTGCTTCTTACATCAGTGATGCGATGCAGGAATTAGACACAGAGGCGAAAGCCAACAACTTAATTTTCATGAATGAAATTGGACTCGATCCGGGAATTGATCACATGAGTGCCATGAAAGTCATTGACGAAATTCGAGAGCAAGGCGGAAAAATGTTATTGTTTGAATCCTTTTGTGGCGGCTTGGTTGCCCCCGAATCGGACACCAATTTGTGGAATTACAAATTTACTTGGGCTCCCCGTAATGTGGTGTTGGCTGGACAAGGCGGTGCTGCCAAATTTATCCAAGAAGGCAAATACAAATACATTCCATACCATAAATTGTTTCGTCGTACTGAATTTTTACACGTAGAAGGTTACGGAAAATTTGAGGCCTACGCCAACCGAGATTCCTTAAAATACCGCTCGGTCTATGGCCTAGAAGATGCCTTGACATTATACCGTGGCACCATTCGTCGTGTCGGATTTTCAAAAGCGTGGAATATGTTTGTGCAACTGGGCATGACCGATGATTCGTATGTTTTAGATGACTCCGAACAACTCAGTTACCGAGAATTCACCAACTTGTTTTTGCCCTACCACCCTACTGATTCGGTCGAAATTAAAATGCGCTTGCAATTGGGCATCGAACAAGACGACAGCATGTGGGATAAATTGATTGAATTGGATCTTTTTAATGCCTCCAAAAAAGTAGGTCTTAAAAACGCTACACCGGCTCAAATTCTCGAAAAAATTCTCGCCGATCAATGGACCTTGGGTCCACAGGACAAAGACATGATTGTGATGTACCACAAATTTGGATTCGAATTAAACGGCCATCAAAAACAAATTGATTCGAAAATGGTGTGCTTGGGCGACGATCAGCTGTATACGGCTATGGCCAAAACAGTTGGGCTTCCGGTTGCCATGGCTGCTTTACTTATTTTAAATGGCAAAATCACCACCCCAGGTGTACAATTACCTATTCGCAAAGAAGTTTACGAACCCATTTTGGACGAATTAGAAGATTACGGCATTCATTTTGTAGAAAGTGTTATGCCTTATGTGGGCTATAATCCCGACAAAGTACTCGTTTCTTGAAGAAACCCAATATCATAAAAAAGGGAGTGCGTCTACACTCCCTTTTTTTATTTACGATTGAGATAAATCATCACATAATAAATTAAAGTCCCTACCGAACCTATGGCGGCTACCACATAGGTGCGAGCAGCCCATTTAAGCGCATCGGCAGCACCTTCGTGTTCTTGGGCAGTTACAACTTGACTTTTTTCTAACCAAGCTAAGGCCCGATTACTGGCATCATATTCTACTGGCAAAGTGATTACCGAAAAAATTGTTGTCGCTGCAAAAAGCAAAATGCCAATTAAGAGCAATTGTGGAAAGGAGTTCACCATTAAAATACCGGCCAATAAAACCCACTGTACATAATTGGAAGCCACCGAAACGATAGGCACCAATTGCGAACGCAACGTAAGCATCGAATAGGCAACTGCATGTTGCACGGCATGACCACATTCATGTGCCGCAACTGCAGCCGCGGCGGCATTGCGTTGGTTATAGACTCCTTCACTCAAATTCACCGTTTTGTCGGCAGGATTGTAGTGGTCGGTGAGTTGACCAGGAGTAGAAATCACGCGCACATCGGTGATCCCATGATCGGCCAACATTTTTTCAGCAATTTCAGCGCCGCTCATGCCATTTTGTAAATGTAATTTTGAATAGGTTTCAAATTTGTTTTTCAGTTGGTTACTCACAAGCCAGCTGGCCAACATAATTCCAATCATTAGTATAAACATGATTTCTGAATTTTAAAAGTTACTATTTCTATTACTTACAAATTACAGGCCAACACTGAAAAAATTCATTAAACTGCATTTTTGTCAGTTTAGCCCACCAGATTGATGATTTTTCCCGGCACGATAATCACTTTATTGGGCACTCGCCCTTCTAATTGTTTTTGGGTGCGTTCATCGGCCATGACAATTTCTTCTATTTGAGCAGCCGTTAAATCGAGTGGCAAGGTGAGCGTGAAGCGCATTTTTCCATTGAACGAAACCGGGTATTCTTTTTCGCTTTCTACCAAGTACTGGGCGTCAAAAACGGGAAAGGGAACTTCCGAAATTGAACCCGCGTGGCCCAACACACTCCACAATTCTTCGGCTATGTGCGGGGCATAAGGCGAAATCAAAACCGCTAAGGGTTCTAAAATGGCTCGCTCGTGACAGTTTTGTGCGGTCAATTCGTTTACGCATATCATGAATTGACTTACTGAGGTATTGAAAGAGAAATGCTCGATATCATCTGTTACCTTTTTGATGGTTTTGTGCAGTGATTTCCAACTTTCTTTGTTGGGTTCGTTTGATGTAATGACCAAACCATTTTCGTCAAAATACAAACGCCACAATTTTTTCAAGAAGCCAAATACCCCAGTGATTCCAGCTGTATTCCAGGGTTTGGCTTGTTCTAATGGGCCCAAAAACATCTCGTATAAACGCAAGGTATCGGCCCCAAATTCGTGACAAATATCGTCTGGGTTCACCACATTGTATTTGGATTTGGACATTTTTTCTACTTCCCGTCCTACATAAAATTTGCCGTTTTCAAAAACAAATTCGGCGTTTTTATAGTCGGAATATAAGGGGTGATTTCTGAACGCTTCAATATTTAACTCATTGGTCATGTCATTGATCACCGACAAATCAACGTGTATGGGTTGTACTTTTTTATCGGCAATTAATCCTTTTGAATAAAGGGTTTTGGCATCTTCACTGCGATACACAAAGGCACTCATACCCAATATCATTCCTTGGTTGATGAGTTTTTTAAAAGGTTCCTCGGTAGGCGCATAGCCCAAATCTTTCAAGAATTTATTCCAAAAACGGGAGTATAATAAATGCCCTGTGGCATGTTCGCTTCCACCAATATATAAATCAACATTTTGCCAGTAATGTAAGGCTTCTTGGCTAGCAAATTCTGTATCGTTTTGCGCGTCCATGTAGCGCATCCAATACCACGAACTTCCTGCCCAACCCGGCATTGTATTGAGTTCAAGCCCCCAAACCCCTTGAGGAGGATTAGCACTATCTTCAACTGCTACGATTTGATTGGTATTTGTATCCCAATGCCAAGCTTTGGCGTTTCCTAATGGCGGTTGTCCGTCTTCGGTAGGGAGATAGTTGTCTACTTCGGGCAAAACGATGGGTAAGTATTTTTGCTCGATCATCTGTGGAAACCCATTCACGTAATATACCGGAAAAGGTTCACCCCAATAGCGTTGACGTGAAAATACTGCATCACGCAAGCGGTAATTTACTTTGGCTTTTCCTGCGCCTATTTTTTCTAATTCGGCAATGGCTTTTTGAGTTCCCGTTTTGTAATCTAATCCGTTTAAGAAATCAGAATTTTTAAATTGGAACCCTTCTTTCTTTGAAAAGGCTTCCGTAGCGATACACGCATCAGAAGCATCAATTCCCCCATCGGAGGTTAGTGGGCTGAAAATATTCTTGATTTCAGGCATACCCATTTGTCCTTTGAAGTGGTGAGCAAAAGCATAATCACGTTCATCTCCGCAAGGCACGGCCATTACTGCGCCAGTTCCGTAGCCAGCCAAAACGTAGTCCCCGATCCAAATCGGGATGAGTTCTTTGGTCAATGGATGTTCGGCATAGGCTCCAGTAAACACGCCCGAAATGGTTTTTACATCGGCCATTCGCTCGCGTTCAGAACGTTTGGCAGTCGCTTCAATATAGGATTCAACTGCCAATTTTTGCTCAGATGTAGTGATTTGCGACACCAACTCGTGTTCGGGCGCCAAGGTCATAAACGTAACTCCAAAAATGGTATCAGGACGCGTTGTAAATACTTCAACTTGAAACTTGGAACCTGAAACTTGAAACTTCACCGAAACTCCCACTGATTTTCCGATCCAATTGCGTTGGGATTCTTTGATGGATTCGCTCCAATCGATGGTTTCCAATCCTTGCAACAAGCGTTCGGCATAAGCAGATATCCGCATCGACCACTGGGTCATTTTTTTACGAATAACAGGATGTCCGCCGCGTTCAGAAACTCCATTGATAATTTCATCATTGGCTAATACGGTTCCCAATGCAGGGCACCAATTTACTTCGGTCTCGGCCAAATAAGTTAGGCGGTATTGGAGCAGGATTTGTTGTTGTTTATCTGAGGAAAATGCATTCCATTCTTGCGCGGTAAAAGCAGCAATATGCTCGTCGCAAACGGCCTGTACTTGGCTATTTCCAGCTTGTTCAAATTGGGCGATCAAGCTCGAAATGGGCTCTGCCTTGTCGCTGGTTTTGTTATACCACGAATTGAATAATTGAATAAAAATCCACTGGGTATGTTTGTAATAATCTGGATTCGAGGTGCGTACCTCGCGGTTCCAATCAAAAGAGAATCCAATTTTATCGAGTTGTTCTCGGTAACGGGCAATGTTTTCTCGGGTTGTTTTCTCGGGATGTTGACCTGTTTGAATGGCATATTGTTCGGCGGGTAAACCAAACGAATCGTAGCCTTGTGGATGCAACACATTAAACCCTTTGTGGCGTTTAAATCTGGCCACAATATCAGAAGCAATGTAGCCCAACGGATGGCCCACATGCAAACCTGCTCCAGAAGGGTAAGGAAACATATCCAACACATAATATTTGGGTTTTTCTGAAGCCGTTTGGGCGGCAAAGGTGCGGTGCTCGGCCCAGTATTTTTGCCATTTGGCCTCGATTTCGGTTGGATTGTATTTCATCAGGATGCGTTTAGGTGGGCAAATTTACGTTTATTGTACGAAAGTCAAAACTTTGAACGTTAATAACTAAATTTAACCAATTTCTTTATTATTTTTACCCCATAATTTCTATTCTCTATGAGTTCTTCTTTCGAAAAATTTCAAAAACGCCGACTAATTTCCTCTTATATTTCTGTAGTATTTAGTATGTTTTTGGTGCTATTTTTATTGGGGCTTTTGGGTTTGTTTATCCTAAATTCCAAAAAACTAGCCGACGATTTTAAAGAAGAAATTGCCATGACGGTTTTCTTCAAAAATGAAGCAACCGATACGGTTTTTACCGCGTTCAAAAACGAGTTAAAAACAGCCAAATTTGTCAAATCGAGTGTGTATGTAACCAAAGAAGAAGCTGCCAAAATGCACACCGACATTATAGGCGAAGATTTCATGACTTTTTTGGGTGCTAATCCCTTACAAAATTCCTTTGACATTCACCTTAAAGCCGACTATATCAACGCGGAGAACATTCGCAAAATTGAAGATCACTTTCGGGCCAATGAAATGGTATCGGATATTGTATACGATAAACAATTGGTCAACTTAGTAAATGACAACATCAAAAAAGTAAGCTTGTGGATTCTTATTATCAGTGGATTCTTGGCTTTAGTTGCGGTGGTGCTCATCAACAGTTCGATGCGTCTTTCCATTTATGCCAACCGTTTCATCATCAAAACCATGCAAATGGTAGGCGCGACCAAGTCATTTATTCGCAAACCCTTTATTTGGCGTAGTGTCAAATTGGGACTAGCAGGTGCCGTTTGTGCTGTATTTGCCTTGATTGCATGTTTGCTTTATATAAACAGTAGTTATCCCAACTTGGGAATCTTAGAAAACCCACTAGCTGTAGGCGGAGTTCTTTTAGGCGTGTTGGTTTTGGGCGTACTCATTACTTGGCTCAGTACCTACTTTGCTACCCAACGTTATTTGAATTTACGAACTGACGATTTATACTAATCGATTTTTTATGAAAGCGCAAAAACCTGAATCAACCCAACCCAAATCAAGTTCTGCAACTCCACAAACCGAATTTCTTTTTGGAAAAATAAACTACCAATTACTTCTTGCGGGCATTGCCGTTATATGTATTGGTTTTCTTTTAATGGCCGGAGGAGGAAGTGAAGATCCAACCGTATTTAATGACGCAATTTTTAATTTTCGTCGCATTCGATTAGCCCCAACTGTGGTTTTAATTGGGTTTGGACTCACTGTTTTTGCTGTATTAAAAAATCCGAAAAAAAACTAAATGAACACCTTTGAAGCAGTTGCCTTGGCGATTATTGAAGGCGTTACAGAATTTTTACCCATTTCATCTACTGGCCACATGATTATTGCCAGTTCATTTTTTGGTATTGCCCACGAAGAATTTACCAAATTATTTACCATCGTGATTCAATTGGGTGCCATACTCTCAGTGCTAGCGCTCTATTTTAAACGCTTTTTTCAGTCGGTTGATTTCTATTTTAAGTTAGGGATTGCTTTTATTCCGGCCGTTGTTTTTGGCTTATTGTTTAGCAAAAAAATTGACGCGCTTTTAGAAAATCCAGTAACCGTTGCCGTTTCTTTGTTGCTTGGCGGAATTGTATTACTCAAGGTAGATGAATGGTTTGCCCACTCTGACAATACGGAAATAAGTTATGGAACTGCCTTCAAAATTGGCTTGTTTCAATGCTTGGCTATGATTCCTGGTGTGTCAAGAAGTGGCGCAAGTATAGTGGGCGGAATGACGCAAAAACTAAGTCGAACTGCTGCTGCCGAATTTTCTTTTTTCTTGGCGATACCTACCATGTTGGGTGCTACCGTAAAAAAATGCTACGACTTTTATCAAGCAGGTTTTGTGCTTAGTGAGCATGAAATAAACCTACTAATTATTGGCAACATTGCTGCTTTTGTTGTGGCATTGTTGGCCATAAAAAGTTTCATTGGTTTTCTTACCAAACACGGATTTAAACTATTTGGCTACTACCGCATTGTAATTGGTATCGCTTTGTTGTTGATTCACTTTTTTATTCATCCCCTCACGGTAATTTAATGGAGGCCGATGATTTTCTAAACGGCCAAGTCATTCTGGTAGACAAACCCCTGCACTGGTCATCGTTTCAGGCGGTAAACAAGCTCAAGTATTTATTGAAACGCAAGTATAATCTGCCCAAGAAATTTAAAATTGGGCATGCGGGCACACTGGACCCCTTGGCAAGTGGTTTGCTTGTCATTTGCACCGGAAAATTCACCAAACAAATTACCGAAATACAAGCGCAGGCCAAAGAATATACCGGTACGTTTTATATTGGCGCCACCACGCCTTCCTATGATTTAGAAACCGAAATCGATGCGCACTTTGACATTGACCACATTGGTGAACAGACAATTGAAGAAGCTAGATTGCAATTCTTAGGCGAAATTGACCAAATTCCACCGGTATTTTCAGCCATTAAAAAAGACGGTAAACGTTTGTACGAACATGCGCGCGCCGGTGAAACGGTAGAAATTGCATCGCGAAAAACTACGATTTACGAATTTGAAATTACTCGCATTGCCTTACCAGAGGTAGATTTTCGGGTAGTGTGTAGCAAAGGAACTTACATACGTTCGCTTGCGTTTGATTTTGGAAAAACACTACAGAGCGGGGCGCACCTTTCGGCCTTACGCCGCACCAAAATTGGAAATTACAGGGTTGAAAACGCCTCTACTATTCTTGATTTTGAAGCGAAGTGGAAAGCACTTGATGCATAAGTGCCACTATTTCTTGTTGAATTTCTACTCCTTTATCGTGAAAATACCACAAGTGTAAATTAGCTTTGGCTGTTTCATCGACAACACCATGTTCTTTTTTATAGTTGGCAATTAGCTCCAAAGCGCCTTGTGGGCGTGGACCCCATTGGCCTAAAAGTGTATGCGATTCGGCATCAATAATCAACAACTTAGGAATTGCCCGTGAATCGTTGGTGAGTACAAGTTGCATCAATTCTTCATTTTGATCGCGAAACACCAATTTAAAATCGATATTGGCATTTTCTTGTGCTATTTTATATAAAACAGGCAAGACCTGAGCACCATCACCACACCAACCCTCAGTGAGAACAAGCCAAACAATTTTTTTCCCCCACTGTTGTATTGCATGTTGAGTTTCGGCCGTTAAGTTGGTGGTTTTCTCTAGCCTATTCATTCGGGCTTCGTTGAGTTCGGTATAATGAAGTAATGCCTCTGACTGCTCATGGCCGGTTACTTTACCTTTTTCTAATTGACTCTTTACTTCAGCACGGTAGGATTCGTAAGTATACGATTGCGCTAAAGCCGCTTGTATTTCGTTTTTCATTGGGGAGAAAATTTGGAGTTATTGGCACAAAGATAAGGCAATCCTATATTGCATTTCGTGTGTTTTAACACTCAATTAGAAATGTTTTTGTAGACCGATATTTTTTAGAATGGACGAATTTCAAAAACAGAATATCCCTATATTTGCGCAACACAACGTAAAAGTAAAATGAAGTACAAAAGAATACTGCTCAAACTAAGTGGTGAAGCCTTAATGGGCGACAAGCAATACGGTATTGACCCTGCTCGATTAGCTGAATATGCTGAAGAAATCAAAAAAATTCATGACAAAGGAGTTGAGATTGCTATTGTAATTGGGGGCGGAAATATTTTTCGTGGAGTAGCTGGAGCTAGCAGTGGAATGGATCGCGTACAAGGCGACTACATGGGCATGTTGGCCACCATTATTAATGGAATGGCCTTACAAGGCGCGCTAGAAAGCCACGGCATGCTTACCCGTTTGCAAACCGCCTTGAAAGTTGAAGCCATAGCCGAGCCGTATATTAAACGTAGAGCAGTACGACACCTGGAAAAAGGCCGCATTGTAATTTTTGGAGCAGGCACCGGTAACCCTTATTTTACTACCGATACAGCAGCCGTTTTGCGAGGTATAGAAATTCATGCCGATGTAATTTTAAAAGGTACGCGTGTAGATGGTATTTACACTGCTGATCCCGAAAAAGATCCGATGGCTACCAAATTTGATTTCATTTCATTTGATGATGTCCTCAAGAAAGGGCTTAATGTAATGGACAGTACTGCATTTACCTTGAGTCAAGAAAATAAATTGCCGATTTTGGTGTTTGACATGAACAAAAAAGGAAACTTAGAAAAAATTTGCAACGGTGAAAACATTGGTACAGTAGTGCATATTGGCTAAGTAAACACAATAGATTAACTAGAATTCCCATGACAGAAGAAATTGATTTTATTTTAGAAAGTACCGAAGAATCGATGAACGGTTCTATTGCGCATTTAGAAAAATCCTTTTTAAACATCCGTGCCGGAAAAGCAAGTCCGCAAATGCTGGGCAGTGTGTTTGTAGATTATTATGGTGCTCAAACACCCTTATCACAAGTAGCCAATATCAATACCCCCGATGCCCGTACCTTGACCATTCAGCCCTACGAAAAAAGCATGTTGAACCCTATTGAAAAAGCAATCCTCATTGCCAATTTAGGGTTTAACCCAATGAATAATGGTGATGTCGTAATTATCAGCGTACCGCCACTCACTGAAGAACGCCGACGTGATTTGGCAAAACAAGCCAAATCTGAATCAGAAGAGGCCAAAATTGGGATACGCAATGCTCGAAAAGAAGCCAATACCGATATCAAAAAACTAGAAAAAGAAGGGACCGCCGAGGATTTTTGCAAAAAAGCAGAAGACGAGGTGCAAAACCTCACCAATGCGTATATTAAAAAAGTAGACGAATTGTTGGCGGCAAAAGAAGCCGAAATCATGAAAGTATAACGTGTAAACGTTAATCCTTACACCGTCTCTGGAGTGCATGCTACTTAGAGGCGTTTTTTTTTAATCCCAAAATGCCTTATGAAGACGTGTGGTAAATTAGTTTGGCTTTGCAGTTTGCTTTTACTCGCTTGGGGAGGGCAAGCGCAGCAGCATTTTACTGGGCAAATTAAAGATCTTGTCACGCAAAAACCCATAGGATTGGCCACCTTGGTTTATGATGATTCGCAGTATTCATTTGCAGACAGCTATGGGGTTTTTGAAGTGGTAAGCACCGATCAATCAGAGTTACGCATTCGGGCCAAGGGCTATAAAGAGCAAAAAATTACGCTTCGTAGCTCCCAAAAATTTTATACTATTTTGCTTTCCCCTCAAACCGAGCAAACGACCAATAGTACACCTGCATTAAGCATAATCCAACAAGCCGTACTGTCGAAAAAACAAAATAATCCCTTTGATAAAATACCCGCTTTTGATTGCAAAGCTTATACCAAATTAACCATTACAGCAAATCCTGACTCTATCGAAGGTCGAATTGAAAGCGTGTTGAAACACACTATTTTTGGCAAAATGGTTGTAAAAACCGATTCGAGTGATTACGAATTCAAGAAATTTATAAGCAAGCAACACCTGTTTCTAACCGAGAAAGTTTCCCGTTTTCAATATTCGACCAATCGATTCAAAGAAACCATTTTGGGCTATAAAATGGCCGGGTTTAATCAACCTATTTATGAGTTTGTTTCTCTGCAATTGCAATCGTATTCTATCTATGATCCATATTATATTTTGATGCAAAAAAAATACTGGAGTCCGCTTCACGATCAAGCCATTGCACACTATAATTATGAATTGCTCGATCAAATTAGCATCCAAAAAAGACCCGTTTATGTGGTTTATTTTAAAAGCAAAGACAAAAAAATCGAGCTCGAAGGGCTCTTGTATATAGACCAAGCTACCTATGCGGTGGCCAAAGCAGTCACTTTTGTAAACAAGGCCCTGCAACTTCATGCCCAACACGACTACACCTACAATTCAGAATTGGATCTTTGGATCCCAAGCAACCAAAAGTTTAAAATTAGCAAGGGTAAAAAAAATGGAAATCTTTCCTTTTTGGGAGAGACCTTGGTATTTGATCCATTAGACGGTACAATCTCAGAGACACGTCAGAAAGTAGCCTCCGATCATGCCTATTTACTAGCTGAAACACGGTTTTTCGATTTTAATTTTGTTGCATCAACAACAGTTCGAAACGCTTTTATTAAAACCGAAATGAAGCGAGATGCAGAAACAAAACCAGATTCTTTTTGGGAGATGTACCGCGGGGATAGCACTGATTACCGAATGCCAAGAACCTATTTAGGACTCGATAGTATTGGTCGAAAAGTAAAATTGGAAAAAAGACTGCGGTTGTTGCGCAAATTGGTTGTAGGATACATACCATATGGCCCTATTGATGCCGATTTACGTTATTTTTTGCGCTACAACAATTACGAGGGATTTCGCTTGGGCATGGGAGGACGAACCAACGAATCGTTTTCTAAAATTATGCAATTAAACGGCTACACCGGTTATGGAACCAAAGACGGCGCCTTTAAATACAATCTTGGAGTAGCAACCCGTTTGGGTGATTTTTCCAATACCTGGATGGGCATATCCTACACGGATGATGTACAAGAAATTGCAAGTTCTGCCTTTTTAATTGACAAAATTCCATTTCGCATATACAATCCAAGACCCATAAATATTAGTACGTTTTACAACTACAACAGTTGGCGTGCCTACATAGACACAAAGTTGTTTCCGCGCACCGAAAGCATTTGGCAGCTTACACAAAGTTACATTGAACCCAAATTTGATTATGTGTATACTGTTAATGGGAGGTCCTACAAAACCTACCAAATGACCACGGCTGTGGCGTCAATTCAATGGAATCCGTTTAGCGAGTATTTACAAACGCCCAAAGGACGTCATGAAATTGAAACAGGCTATCCCAAATTTACTTTTCAACTTACCCGATCCATGCCTGAATTCGATCAAAATGATTTTGATTTTGGTAAATTTGACTTCAGATTGGAATACGAAAAACAATTCATGAACAACCAACACAGTGGCCTATTACTCGAAACAGGTTATGCATTTGGCGATGTTCCCATAACGCATTTGTACAACACCTCACCAAACAACATCAGTAAAAACAAAATCATGCAGCGTTTTACCATTGCAGCAAAAAACAGTTTTGAAACGATGTTTTACAATGAGTTTTTCTCCAGTAAATACGCTACTCTTCAACTGAAACACAGTTTTCAAAAGGTTCCTATTTCAGCTGTGTTTACTCCCACCCTGGTTTTGGTAACCCGAACCGCCATTGGAAACATGGAAAAAAAGGAGCAACACAGCGGCTTTGTATACAAAACACTCGACAAGGGATACCTGGAGTCGGGAATTGAGCTGAATAATATTATTGGCGCGCTGGGTTTGAATTTCTTTTACCGCTACGGAGCTTATAGTTTACCAGACTTTGAAGACAACATTTCGGTAAAATTTAGTTTCGTACTCGACTTGGGTTTTTAGGGCTTGATAATAAGTACCGATGGAATATTGCTTAGCCAAGTGCTTTGAGAAGCTACTAGTTTTTTCCAACTGTCTAAACTGATAACCAGTAAATCTTGTTTGCCTAAAAATTCTTTATCCAAAATTCGTTCGCTTAGCAAACTCAAATTTGACGGATATTCTTGTTCTAATGCGGTTAGAGCACTTTCTAATAAGAAGTTAGTTTGTACAATGGCGTTGCTCGCCAAAACAGCTACTTTCGATTCGTTGTTGCTAATAAGTTTCTGACAAAAGTCAATCAAAAAGGTATCCTCGGCACTAAAAATAGGCACCAACACGCGGTCAACTTTTTGCAGGTTTTTATCTATGAATATACCCAACGGCATTTGCGTTCGGGCAATTATTTGGCGGGTTCTTTCATCAAATGGCGAATTTTCAAACAAGCCCTCTTTTCCGGTAAATTTATCAATCAAACGATCAGGATTGATAATACGGGTGGTAAAACCCAATACTTTGCCCAACAAAGTGCCGTCAAAAATAGATTTACCTAAGCCCACCAAAAGCAAATCATAATCGCCTTGCTCTGCAATTTCTGTAATATCGGTTTCTACATCGACTGTAGCTTTGAAAAAAGTATTTATTTCTTGTTTTAGAACGCGCGCTTCATCTAGAACGGGAGCAAAACGCATTTTCTCATACTCTTCCATGTTAAACGAATGCAGCTCATCACTGAGTGATAAATGCATGGCTGTTATGCTCTTTTCTCCTTTTTGTTTTCGCGATAAACTCGAGGCAACACGAAGCAGTGCCTTAGCTTTTTCGCTGTTACCAAAGGCCACCAAAATTCGGTAACTGGAACCAACTACTTTTTCTTCGGCTGGCGATACATCTTTAGTTTTGAAAATAAAATTAATTCCATCAAGTGCAGGTCCAGTCATAAAAGTGGTAACCAAGGCCATAATCACCATCATAGTAAACACCTCCGAAGTGAGTACCCCCAAATCGTAGCCAATATTTAAAACCACCAACTCCATTAAGCCGCGGGTATTCATGAGTGCGCCAATGGTGAGACTATCGCGCCAATTTTGACCTACAAATTTTGCGGCCAAAGCACTTCCTATAAACTTTCCAGCCACCGCCACACCAATAATGCAAGCTGTTACTTTCCATAAAAATGGATCATTAATCAAGCCAATTTGGGTGCGCAATCCGGTGAAAACAAAAAACAAGGGTAGCAATAAAATTACGGCTACGTCTTCGACTTTTTCAATAAAAATGGCGCGAAATTTGGCAATATCGGGCATGATAGCGCCTGTCATAAAAGCCCCAAACAAAGCGTGTATGCCAATAATTTCTGTAGTGTATGCCGATAAAATTAAAGTGAGAAAAAAGATGGCCACTACCGGTTTATTTAATTTAGACTTGCTTCCATACAAGTCACCGATGCGTTTTAAAAAGGGCTTTACCACGAAAAGCATCAGTAAAACGTAAGCCACGGCCATTCCAATTACATACAAAGAACTCACAAATGATCCTGCTTTTACAATAGCAATAACAGCGGCCAATAAACACCAAGCGGTAATGTCGTCGGCAGCGGCACAGGTAATAACAATGGTACCCAAACGCGTTTTATGAATGCCACGTTCTTGTACGATGCGCGCCAATACCGGAAAAGCGGTGATACTCATGGCGATTCCCATGAATAAACTAAACGATAAAAATTCGACGCCCACGGGTGCAAAGCGATAATAAATATAATACGCCAATCCTACACCAAAAGCAAACGGAATTACGATGCTGGCATGACTTATCACAACTGCATCGTTGGCTTTGTTTTTCAAAACTTTTAAATCGAGTTCCATGCCAATAACAAACATGAATAGAATTAAACCAATTTGACTCAAAAACTGCAAATTACCTAAGGAATCAACCGGAAAAAGTGCTGCTGAAAATTCAGGGAAATACATTCCAACCAAGGAAGGACCCAATACGATTCCTGCAATGATTTCGCCAATTACAGTGGGCTGCCCAATTTTGCGAAACATCCAGCCAAAAAAACGAGCCACTACAATAATGGTGATAATTTGTCCAAGTAAAATGGCCAAGGGATGATTCAGGTTGTGTTCCATGGATAATAAAAACTCAGACCATTGGGTGTTTTTGGAAGTAATCACCACAATCTTTCGGCCCATTTCGAGTACTTTTCCTTGAATTAATATCCAATAAATAAGCACCGAAAAACCTCCGGTAATCAATAAATAAAAAATGGAGTTTTTAAATTTTTTCATTCATGTATAAAATCAAAAAGTAAAGTAAATTACCAAAACCAAATATATAAATTATAGCACAAGTTATAGCACAAGTTTATTGCATAACCTAAATTTAATACGCACTGAAATGCATTGTGAATTTAAGATAAATAAGGCCCTGTTCTTCAAAAAAATTAGCCTGATTTACCTACATTTGCATGCATTTTTAATCGTTACATGAAAAAAGTTGTAAAAGTTGGATTTTGGGAAAAATTGGCCCGACTAATTCTTAAAAACAGAATTGCCATTTTGGTTGCAATTGCCGCGCTAACATTGTTTTTGGGCTTGCAATGGAAAAACGTGTCAATGACGTATACTGAAGCCAATCTGCTTCCAAAGGATCACCTCGCTAATCAACAATATGAACAATTTTTGGATACCTTTGGCGAAGAGGGGAACTTAATTGTCATTGGATTTAAAGACCCTGCCTTTTTTACCCCCAAAAACTTTGCCGCATGGACCGAGCTGATGCAAGGATTGAAAAAATCAGCCGCAGTGGAATTGGTTGTATCAATAAATGACCTAAAAAAAATACACAAAGACACCATTTCCCAAAAATTTGACTTGGTGTCGTTTGTCGATCCTACGCAAACCAACAATCCTTCCTACCTCAAAGGCCTGCGCAACCAATTGTTTCATGAACTGCCATTTTACGAAGGTTTATTGTTTAACAAAGAAACGGGTTCAATACGTGCCGCCGTCTACTTGAAAAAAAATGTAGTCAATACAGCAGGGCGTAAAACCTTTATTGTGGAAGATTTAGTGCCTAAAATTAATGCGTTTGAGCAGGCAACGAAAATGGATTTACGTGTATCGGGCATGCCCTACATTCGGACTATCAACGCCGAAGACATGAAAGGCGAAATTGGTTTGTTTATTGGCGCCGCACTGCTGATTACTTCCTTGATTTTCTTTTTGTTTTTCCGATCCTTTCGCGCCACATTTATCTCGATTTGCATTTTGTTGTTTGGGGTTATGTGGTCCTTTGGCACACTTGGCTTATTTCGTTACAAAATCACGATACTTACAGCCATTATTCCTCCGTTAATTATTGTGATTGGGATTACCAATTGCATTTTCTTGATCAATAAATACCAACAAGAAATCAAGAATCATAAAAATCAGGCCAAGGCCTTGCAGCGTGTCATCTCTAAAATTGGGGTATCTACCTTGATGACCAATTTGACCACTGCGGCTGGTTTTGCCACGTTTATGATTACCGGAAACGACTTGTTGTATGAGTTTGGATTGGTCACATCGATTAATGTGATTACCGTCTATTTACTTACATTATTGGTAGTTCCCATTGTGTATAGTTTTATGCCAATGCCCAAAGAAAAGCATTTGTATCACTTGAGCAAAAACTACATTTCGACCTTGTTGGATTGGGTAGAGTTACAAGTAAAAAATCACCGCACTAGAATATATGTGATTTATGCACTTTTATTGGTATTTAGCGTGGTGGGTGTGACTCAAATGAAAGTGTCGGGCAGTTTAATTGGCGAAATGCCCAAAAGTGCTTCCTTTTTTAAAGACATTTTATTTTACGAAAAAGAGTTCAGCGGAGTAATGCCTTTAGAAATCATGATCGACACCAAGCAGAAAAAAGGTGTAATGAAAATGGCCACGTTGAAACGCATGAATGAATTGCAGGAAACCATAGAGCAGATTCCCGAATTGTCCAAGCCAGTTTCTATTGTGAATTTGATTAAGTTCTCGAAACAGGCCTATTACAATGGGAATCCAGAATACTATGAATTACCTACTTCCCAAGAACAGGCATTTATATTGTCATATGCCAAAAATGCCAAGAAAAACAACAAAGACAATTTAATGAAAAGTTATGTTGATGCCAGTGGCCGATATGCCCGCATTACCACTTACATGAAAGATATTGGCACCAGTGAGATGGCTAAAATTGAAAAACAATTGCAAGTTAAAATCGACAAAATTTTCCCCTCAGATCGCTATGCCATAACGCTCACCGGAAAAGCCTTGGTGTTTCAAAAAGGGACAACCTATTTGGTAGAAAATCTCATCGAATCATTGATTTTTGCCATTTTATTGATTGCTGGATTAATGGCCTATTTGTTCCGTTCGGTAAAAATGGTGCTGGCCTCGGTGATTACTAATGTATTGCCGCTTTGTATTACATCTGGACTAATGGGCTATTTGGGAATTCCTTTGAAACCCTCCACGATTTTGGTGTTTAGTATTGCCTTTGGCATCTCGGTGGATAATGCAATCCAATTTATGGCCAAATTTCGACACGATTTACAGCGCAACAATGGCAATGTAAATAAATCCGTGATGAGTGCAATTCGCGAAACCGGTATCAGTACGTTTTATACCTCGGTGGTCTTGATTTTTGGTTTTGCCATTTTTACACTGTCGAGTTTTAGCGGTACCATTGCTTTGGGCGGATTAATTTCCTGCACCTTGCTATTTGCCATGTTTGCCAATTTGTTGGTGCTCCCGGCCTTGGTGCTGAGCTTTGAAAAAGATACGTTCAAGAGGAAACAAAAATAGCCCCGATGGCAGGCGGCATCCTTTTGGCGGCTAAGCCAAAAGATACAGCCGAACAGCGGGAAAAAGCTCTCTAAAACATAACAACAATTGCTTTATATTTGCAGCTCAACACGCCAAAGCGCGGGAATGAAAGACCCATTTTAGAAGAATAGTTATGAAAACGCTAAAAGTTAAAGACTTACTGCACAGCACACAAACCCAATCGGACATCACCGTAAAAGGCTGGGTGCGCACCTTTAGAAACAATCAATTTATTGCGTTGAACGACGGTTCAACCTTACACAATATTCAATGTGTGGTGGATTTTGAAAATACGCCAGAAGCCACACTGAAACGCATCACTACAGGCGCAGCTTTGAGCATTACCGGAAACTTGGTAGAAAGCCAAGGAGCCGGACAAAAATATGAAGTACAAGTGACTCAGTTGGAAATTCTAGGCGACTCTGATGCCGAGAAATTCCCGATGCAACCCAAAAAACATTCCTTAGAATTTTTACGTGAAAATGCGCATTTGCGCGTGCGCACCAATGCTTTTGGCGCCATTATGCGCGTGCGATCGGTGTTGTCGTATGCCGTGCACCACTACTTTCAGCAACGCGGATTTGTGTATGTGAATACGCCAATTATAACCGGATCGGATGCCGAAGGCGCAGGCGAAATGTTTAAAGTAACTGCCTTGCCTTTTGACGGAACTCCCCGCGATGAAAATGGAAAAGTTAACTACAAAGAAGATTTTTTTGGCAAAGAAACCAACCTTACTGTGTCCGGGCAATTGGAAGCCGAAACCTTTGCGATGGCCTTGGGACAGGTGTATACTTTTGGGCCTACTTTTCGTGCTGAAAACTCAAATACGTCTCGCCATTTGGCCGAATTTTGGATGATTGAACCCGAAGTGGCTTTCAATGATTTGAACGACAACATGGACTTGGCCGAAGATTTTATACAGTACGTAATCAAATACACGCTGGAGCATTGTGCCGATGATTTGAAATTCTTAGAAAGCCGTTTGCTTGACGAAGAAAAGGTAAAACCACAGGCCGAACGCAGCGAAATGAGCTTGTTGGAGAAACTCAACTTTGTGTTGGAAAACAACTTTAAACGCGTTTCGTATACCGAAGCGATTGATATTTTAAAGAATTCTAAACCGAATAAAAACAAAAAATTCAGCTACATCATTGAAGAATGGGGTGCCGATTTACAGTCCGAACACGAACGGTATTTGGTGGAGAAACACTTCAAGTGTCCAGTAATTTTATACGATTACCCGGCCAATATCAAAGCGTTTTACATGCGCCTAAACGAAGACGGAAAAACCGTACGCGCCATGGACATTTTATTCCCAGGTATTGGTGAAATTGTAGGCGGCTCACAACGAGAAGAACGCTACGATGTCTTGGTCGAAAAAATGAAGATGTTGGGCATTGACGA
>VEQT01000068.1 GCA_018883065.1 Flavobacterium sp. | reverse complement strand
AAATAGCATAATGTCAGCAACAACATAGGGATCTACTTCTAATGTGCAAAAATGCTTGATGATGTTTTGAGCAGTTGACCGACGAAGTTTTGGTCTTCTGGCCGAGACTGGAAAATATTCTTGAGCAATCTTGGTACGGGCATCCAAGGCCAATTTTCTTTCATTGGGTTGAAACACAAAATCGTAATAGGTTTTTACATAACTAAATTTGTCGTACAACGTTTGTACTTGCTCTTCAAGCTGTTCCTTAGTTAGATCACGTAAGAATCTTTTTAGCTCGGTTTTACTCATACTGAATTAAAAATAGGCTGCCAAATTAGTTTATATGATTTGCAAATGGAAGTGCAATTGGATTATTTTTGCAAAAAATTAAAACATGACAAAACTATTTTTAACGATTGCTAAACTCGAAGGAATTTCACTAATTCTGCTACTAGGCCTGGCCATGCCATTGAAATATTATTTTGATCAACCCAATTACGTAAAACACATAGGAATGGCTCATGGTGTATTGTTTATAGTCTATATATTGTTGAGTTGCTACTTGTATTTTAACGAATCGTGGTCAATAAGAAAATTAATTTTTGTATGCGCTGCATCTGTTTTACCTTTTGGAACTTTCTACATTGAACACCAATACTTTAGAAAAAAAACCAACAAATAAACAGCAAGTCTCACGGCTAATGATAATGAGATCTTCTTAATTATACTTTAGCAATGTAAATTAATTGTCATTTTTACTACTAACCGCTTGTTTATAACACATTTCTTTTATATTTGCATTTAAAATTTTGTCAAAAAAATTTACTAATTCTATTTATAACCCGTTATGAAAAAAAGTTTACTCACACTTGGCTTAGCATTAGTTGTATTGACTTCTAGTTATGCGCAAAGAAGACAACGCACCGAAGAAGAGTTAAAACCATTAGTAAAAGCTAAAGATACCGCCACCTATAATGCTTGGTCATTTGAAGTTGCTTTAGGTCAAAGCAAGGGAGTAAGACCTTATACTCCTGGTTATTTTAGTAGCAACCCAAATGCTGAATTAGGCTCTGTTCGAGCAAACAGTTTTACCATCGGGGTTCGATACATGATGTCACCTAAGTTTGGATTTAAATTTGATTTGGCCTCCGATCGTTTAAAAAACAATACATCTGAGAGTTTGCCTTTTGACGTACAACAATACCGATTTGGCGCTCAAGGTGTGATCAATGCCAGTCGTCTATTTGGCGTTGAAAAACAATTCAATCGTTTTGGTTTGTTATTGCACGGAGGTTTAACTGCTGCCAGAATTACACCTAAATACGATTCACCTGTAGCGGGTGAAGTAGATAACTTCAACAAAACAGAAAATACTTTTGGATTAATTTTTGGTTTAACACCTGAAGTTCGTATTAGTAAAAAACTTGGTTTACAATTAGACTTGAGTATGATCTCTAATTTCAGACAACACTTTGCTTGGGACGGACATTACTCCGAAACACAAAATAACTTAGCCGGCCAAATGCTAAATGCCTCTTTAGGTTTTACATATGGTTTAGGCAAATTTGCCGATCATGGTGACTATGCAGTAATGCCAAATAAACAATTGGAAGAAATTGCAGCATTAGAAAAACGAATTGGAGAAATGGAAACCTTGATGAATGACACCGATAAAGATGGTGTGCCTGATTATCTAGATGTTGAAAATAACTCAATTGCTGGTGTAGCTGTGGATACAAAAGGTAGAATGGTTGATTTAAACAGCAACGGTATTCCTGACGAAATGGAAGCTGCCTTGGGTAGAACATTTGCTGACAAAAATAGTGTAGCCAAAGCAATTGATGCTGCAGGAAATTCAACAATGGTTGCTAAATTCATTAACGAAGGTTATGTTGCCACATTCTTTGATACCAACAAAACAAAACCAACAAATGTATCTACAGAGGGTATTGATTTTATCCTAACCTACATGCGTAACAACCCAACTGCTTCGGTTGATATTATTGGTCATGCAGATGAAATTGGTGACTCAGAACGCAACAAAAAATTAGCCGATCAACGTGCCAATAGCGTAAAACAAGTATTAATCAAAGCTGGCATAAACGCCGATAGATTAAATATTATTGCTGCCGGTGAAGATACAAGTGTAGATGCAACTTCAGATGAAGCCAGAAGATTAGTAAGACGTGTTACATTTAAAGTCAAATAATTAGACTGGTTTTAACCACAAATAAATAGCCCCAAGAGTTTTAACTTTTGGGGCTTTTTTTTTAAGAATAATAGTCTTTTACTCTTCTTCCTCTTGTTCGCTTGATGGAGTTTGATCAGTTTTTTGCTGTGCTGTTGTATCAGCTGAAGTGGTTCTAATTTCGGTATGTCGTACCTCTCCTCCACTTGTACCAACCGCTTTACCCAAAACAACTGCTAGTAAAGACAAAATGAGTGTAACATAGACAGCTATTTTTGCAAATCCATTTTTCTTGATTTGTAAAAAAAGTGTTGCCATTGAAAGTAAACCTAAGGCATATAAAACAACAGCAAATTTCTCAGCAAGTTCTTCGTGCTCATGAATAATTGTGTGGCCAATTCCGGGTAAATTCTCAACTAGTTCCTCGGCACCTTCGCCCGTATACATGGCCAAGAATCCTGTAAGTGCTGAAATAATAAATAAAACAAAAGCGGTTTGTTGCAAGATCATTCGTTTAAGAACAAGTCCAGCAATTAAAATTCCAACTCCAAAAATAGTTCCCATAATTGGAAAATGGTTGATAACTAAATGGTAATGTGCGTCATTCATTGTATTTGGTATTTAAATTAGTAAAAAAATCTTGGCTGAAATGTACAAAAAATAGTACCGGATATTCTATGACAATTATCAACTAAAACCGTTTCTACATTTTGGTTTCATTTCCTTATTTTTGCTCAAAATTACTACCATGAATTTTATTAAAAAATCCAGTCCCTTTTATACACTTGCCCTTTTTTATCTAGTTGTAAGTCTAATATCTCGCTTTGTATTATTGGTTCATCCCATTACCCAATCTCATTTTTCTTTGGGAGAACTACTTAAAATATTCTGCATTGGAAGTATTTCCGACAGCTTAGTATTCGTAGTTGTTTCTCTTTTTTTGTGGCTGTATCTCCTTTTCTTATCCAACGGTAAATTTGATAAACCTTATGGGTATATCATTTTTACTGCATTTCTATCCTTGTTCATATACGTCTATTTTTTTAACACCATATTAAATGAATATGGTGGTGCATTACCAGAAATTGGTATAACATTTATTGGAATCAAGACGGTATTATTTGGATTATTGTTGTTTTTACCCGCCTATCGATCCAAAATTCGATTGGCCTTGTACTCGTTTACAATTTTTCTATTTGTGTTGTTAATCGTTCAAAATGCTATTAGTGAATTTTTCTTCTGGAACGAATTTGGTGTACGGTACAATTTTATCGCAGTAGATTACCTGGTTTATACCAATGAAGTGATAGGTAACATCATGCAATCGTATCCCGTAATTCCTATTTTTTCGGCATTATTTATAATCACTGCTGCCTGTACCTATTTTATTGTACAACGAACTAAAAACTACTTGAACGAGCTGCCAACTTGGTCAGAAAAAAGCAAGCTCTTACTCAGCTACATCAGTATCTTCATTCTATCCATATTTGGAATTCCTAAATTAGCTGCAACTGAAAATTCGCAAAACATCTTTACCAACGAATTACAAGCCAATGGATTATATAAATTTTATATGGCTTTTACGAACAGCGAACTCGATTACTTTACATTCTACAAAACAGTACCCGTGTCGAAAGCCGAATCCATTCTTATGGAGGTTAATCCAATTGGTACAGTGCAGGCCACAACAGCTCCTGAAAACAGAAAAAATGTAGTTTTGATTACCATTGAAAGCTTGAGCGCTGATTTCATGAAAGCCTATGGAAATGAAAAAAACATCACTCCTTTTTTAGATAGTTTAGCTACTAAAAGCTTGCTGTTTACCAATTTGTATGCGGTAGGAAATCGAACAGTTCGCGGACTTGAAGCCGTTACACTTTGTTTGCCGCCCACACCTGGTGAAAGTGTCGTGAAACGAAAAGACAACAAAAATAAATTCACCACTGGATCTGTATTTGCATCCAAAGGATATACCGTAAAATACTTATATGGTGGAGACGCATTTTTTGACAATATGGAAGATTTTTTTGGTGGAAATAACTATGGTATTGTAGACAAAAAAACATTTCAACCACATGAAATTACGTTTGCAAATGTGTGGGGCGTATGCGACGAAGATATGGCTAATAAGGCTATACGCGTAATGAACGAAGAAGCTAAACTTAAGAAACCATTTTTTAATCATTGGATGACCGTAAGTAATCACCGTCCATTTACGTATCCATCAAACAAAATTGATATTCCCGGTGATGCAAAATCAAGAGATGGAGGAGTAAAATATACAGATTTTGCCTTGCGTCAATTTTTTAAACAAGCCCAAAAACAAAGTTGGTTTTCCAACACGGTGTTTGTTATTGTATCCGATCATTGCGCTTCAAGTTCTGGTAAAACAGAATTGCCTCTTGATAAATACCGCATTCCAGCCATGATTTACAGTCCCGATTTCATTGCACCACAACAGTTTAGTACATTGATGTCACAGATTGATGTAATGCCTACACTTTTTGAGCTATTGCATTTTTCGTTTGATAGTAAATTCTATGGACAAAATGTACTGTCTCCTTCCTACAAACCCAGAGCGTTAATTGCTACATATCAAAACTTGGGATTAATTTCTGATAATATTCTTACCATACTTTCCCCCAAGCAAGCCGTAAAACAGTTTGCGTTGAAGCCCCGTTGGAATAACAAATTAGGAAAGGAGTTTCAATTGGATTTTGAACAAGAACTACTCACAACGCAACGAACTGATTTAATCGAACAAACGATTGCTTATTACCAATCGGCATCGGCGCGTTTAAAAGCAAAATTGTACGATAAATAACGTACTACAACAGACCGTTGTACTTTCGGATAAACCATTCAGCTGCAAAGGTACCAATCAATAAAAGCAAAAGATATACCCAATCCAAAAGGGGTGTTTTTTGTATGGTTTCTTTTTGAATTGTTTTGTATTGAGCATCTTGGACTAATCGTTCTATTAATTGATCGATTTGACTTGGATAGTAGGAAATGGCATTTGTTTGAATAGCCAATTGTTCCATTTGATCCCGATTTGAGTTAATGAATTGCTTTTCAATTTCAAAATCCAATACTTCAAAACGCCCAGAATAAGTACTGTTTGATTGCGTTTCTTTTACTGTGAAGGTGTAATTCCCAGTTGAAAGACCTTCTAAATTACCTTTAAAATAATTGGATTGCTTGAGCATTTCAAGCGTTTTAGTTGCACTTGTTTTGGTATTTCGAACCACAAGTTGAAGTTGTGCTTTATCGTCAAAAGCATAATTTTTATCAAAATATTGTGCAGAAATAGAGAGCTCTTCTCCGGCATTATAATAGCTTTCGTGCGAAACAACCAGGGATTTTTTACTGTCGTTTGTGGCCAAATACTGTATAATTTTATCTACAAACACATCATACTTGTCAAAACTTTGATTGCGCACATGGTAGTTCAATCGCCATTTCCACGAATTTTCTCCAAATAAATACACGGCACGCTGCGCTCCATTGGTGAAACAAAGCAAGGGTTGTTGCGTATCTACTCCCTGAATCTTAGCGGTCAAAACAGCTGAAGTTGAGCGATCCGCTACAATATTTCCATAGGGATGTTGTACTGGCGGAAATTGATCAAAACCCAAATCATCAGCTGCAAATAATGAAAATTGTGAATTAAATTGAGGCAAATAATTCTCGGCTTGAGAACTCATTTTACAATTCACATCTTTTTGCTGCTGGTTTAAAAAACCAAAATCGGTTTGCATACCAGAGATAATCCAATACGGTGTTTTGGAATTACGAGCAGCTTCAAAAACAGCTGCAAAACGTGCAGTAGGTTGATACAATATCAGCACGTTTGCTTTATCGTCGGGCTTATACTCGTTGGGTTTTATCAGCATTACTTTTGATTGACCATTGTGTTCAATAGCTCGTTTTAAAGCTGAAATATCAGGATGATTGATTGCCGAAACCAGAGTAACTGTTCGGCGTTGGTCTAAAACATCTACCGGAAACCTACGAATGTTGTTTGATTTATTTTTTTCGATTTTAGGCGAAATCAAAGCGAGTTGATAGAGCTGTGAGCCCAAAGCCGTGGCAGGCAATAAAAAAGAAACCCACTTGGATTTTTGATTGGCTTGAAACGCAATTGGTTCGCTATATATAACTTTTTTACCTAGTGAAACTTTAAGTTGTGTAGTGCAATTTTGAACTCCGCTGTGACTTAACAACACTTCTACAGGAAATTTATTTTGATAAAAAGCATATTTATTTACATTCACTTGATCGACTTTGAGATCAAAATAAGGCAGCGTATCGCCTACAATAATTGGATAAACGGGGTTTGTAGCTTCAAAACTATACACAAAGTCATTGCCTGCTGTTTGGTTGCCATCACTTACAAAAATGGCAGGATGCTTTTGATTTCGATATACTAACTTGATTTGTTTACCCACTTCGTCAAGCCGGGATTGCTTGCCCTGAAAAGTCAATTTATTTAAGGGAACACAGGCCGTGTCAACTTGAAAAAATTGAATGGCAAATTTCTTAGATAAATCTTTCGATTCCCTGAGTTTGTTGTAAATAAGTCTCGCTTGTTCATTCGCCTTCAGTTCAGTTAGGGAACTAGAATTGTCGATAATTATTGGTAATGGTGTTTTTTCTACGTTGTATTTAGTTGTTGAAACATATGGATTCCATAACAACAAAAGCAAGATAAACACACTGCAAAAACGCAAAAAAGCCAAAAGCAAAATCGTTTTGTTTTTGCTTTTGGCCTTATATAAATAGTGGTAATAGGAAATCCCTAAGGCAACCAAAAGTATTCCAACAAGAATAAAAAAGGAACTTAGGCTCATGAATTGTACACTGCTATACCAGCGAAATTAATAGGTTAATAAACCACCGTTTACATGCAACACTTGTCCTGTAATGTATGAACTAAGATCTGATGACAAAAACAAACAGGCATTAGCAATATCCTCTGAAGTTCCTCCGCGTTTCATTGGGATTCCATCTCGCCATCCTTGCACGACATCAGGATTTAATTTAGCTGTCATTTCGGTTTCTATAAATCCAGGTGCAATGGCATTGCAACGAATATTACGCGAACCCAATTCTAAGGCAACCGATTTGGTGAACCCAATGATACCTGCTTTTGAAGCCGAATAATTGGTTTGACCGGCGTTTCCTTTTACCCCAACAATTGAACTCATGTTGATGATGGATCCGGCTTTGTTTTTCAGCATTATTTTTTGAATGGCTTTGGTCATATTAAACACCGATTTTAAATTCACATCAATTACTTGATCAAAATCGTCTTCGGTCATGCGCATCAACAAATTGTCTTTGGTAATTCCGGCGTTGTTGATTAATATATCTACGGTTCCAAATTCGGCCAAAACAGCATCCACAAATTCTTGGGCTAAAGTAAAATCAGCGGCATTTGATTGGTAGGCTTTGGCTTTTACACCATAGGAAGTTAATTCTCTTTCGAGTGCCAAGGCCGATTCAACCGAAGAACTATAGGTGAAGGCTACATTACAGCCATTTTTTGCAAATACTTCGGCGATTCCCTTTCCAATTCCACGACTAGCTCCGGTAATGATCGCTACTTTTCCTTCCAATAATTTCATGTTGATAAAGTTAAATTAAGGTTTATAAAATCGGTCAAATATAGGAATTATTTGCATGTATATGGAGTGGTTTCTACTAATTGAGCGCGCAAGAATCGATTACAAATTTCGTCAAAGGGTAAATTGATTTGCAGTATATTTAAAAAATTTAATGCGACTACATGCAGCATAAAATGGAAGCTTTTAGATTGTTATATGAACAGCACCATAGGATGGTCTATCATATTGCCTATCAGTACCTTCAAAATCATGAGGACGCCGAGGAAATTACCCAAGACGTTTTTGTGCAAGTGCATCAGTCGATGGGAAAGTTTGAAGGAAAATCGAGCATAAAAACGTGGATTTACCGCATCAGTATTAATAAGTCGTTGGATTTTATCAAATACAAAAACAGTAAAAAACGCTGGTTTATTTTTGGTTTAAATCGAGTAATAGTTAATGACAAACAACTATTAATTGATCAAGACAATGATGATGATGCAATAGAACAATTGGATAAATCAGCCCTACTCTATACCCAAATTAACGCGCTGCCTGAAAACCAAAAAACAGCCTTTATTTTATCCAAACAAGATAATTTATCGCACAATGAGATTTCAGAAATTATGAATCTAAGTGTTTCAGCTATTGAATCTTTGGTTTTTCGTGCTAAAAAAACACTTCAACAAAAATTGGCCGAAAAATTTGATGAATACTACAAAACCGATTAATAAAAAAATATGCCCTATTATGGAAAAAGAAACCTGGATTAATGACGTACTTTCAAGTGAGCTAAACTACAAATCACCTGTTTCGTCTATTGAATTGTTTAACAAAATACAACAGCGAATTCATGAAGAACAGGCTACCCTTACATGGGCTTTGCCTATCGCTGCAGCCAGTTTGGCGCTGTTAGGTTTGAATATTTTATTTCTTATCAACCAAAATAATAAAGTAAATGAAAGCAATTCACCCAACGAATTCAGCTATTTAACAACATCTAACCAATTGTATTCTCATGTCGAAAATTAAACTTTTGTACGGCATAATTGCCTTATTATTGCTACTCAATACTAGTTTGCTTGTATTTGTTTTGACTCAAAATCAGCACAACAATCACAATCGACCTCACCACAGAATGCCAAAAGAAACAATTGTAAAACAATTGCATTTTAAC